>MWBB01000340.1 GCA_002068835.1 Acidobacteria bacterium ADurb.Bin340
CCCGGAGTTCCGGGGATTCCCGGCCACCCTGGCATCCCAGGCCACCCTGGCATGCTGGGCCAGCCAGGGGTTCCCGGCGTGCCAGGTGTGCCTGGACTGCCCGGGAAGCCGGGCCAGCCGGGCCAAGTCGGGACTCCAGGCGTGCCAGGGGTACCAGGAGTGCCGGGCGTGCCGGGCGCGCCGGGCGTGCCCGGAGTACCTGGGAAACCCGGTCCGCCAGGGGCTCCGGGGAATCCGGGCATTCCAGGAAAGCCCGGCATCCCGGGCCAACCGGGCATCCCCGGCCAACCAGGGGTTCCCGGGCCGCCCGGGGTTCCAGGTGTTCCTGGCGTTCCAGGCCAGCCAGGGGTTCCCGGACGGCCTGGCGAGGGCTGCTGCCACCAGGGCCTCTGCGGTATCCACCAGGGGAGACCCCACTGGTCTATGACTATCGCGCCGGGCTCGAGCGAGTCCGGGCCAAGTGTCATCATCTGCCGCCACCTCCACTCATTCGTTCAACATCGCCATGCTCCACAACAGGGTATTCGAATCGCAGGGTAGTTGGGCCATGCCCGGGTCACGTCGGCACGGCGAGTGCGACAGGGGCGCATGCACCTGTGCGGAGCTGCGCCCTGTCGGGTATTGCCTCATGTCGCGTCAAGCCTACCGCGGCGTCGCCCACGGTGGTCGTGGAGGTTGCGGAGGCTGCGGCGGCCATGGAGGCCGTGGCTGAGGAGGCGGTGGCCAGGGCTGATATGGCGGTCTCGGCCGCGGCGGTGGTGGCGGGAAGGGAGGTCTCCACCACCATGGGAATGGGGGCCTCCACCACCACGGCTGACCCCACTGGTCTATAAGGATCTCCCCAGCCCCGTACTCAGCTGGGTCGATTGGAAGCATCATGCAGCACCCCATTTCAGTGTAGTCGCTATGCTGGAGCTCCAGGACAGCGTATTCCTCGATAAGGCAATGGGAGTCACGGCAAAAGTCACTCAGGCAGGCGGCATCACAACTGCCCTGGCCAACCCGGTTCTGATGAACATGGAACGCATGGAACAGTGAGGGCGCGCCCCCGTGAGGGCACGCCCTTGAACACGTGGTTATCTAAACCGGCCCCAGGGCCCCCACGGTCCTGGCCGCCACCACCATGCGAACGGCGGGCCCCACCACCACCACGGGCTGAATGGCCTCCACCAGCGGCGACCCCACTGATCGACGAACACATCGTCAGATCCGGTCAGATTCGGATCGTCCGGCATCATGGCTCTGCACCTCCATTCTCGCGGTGCGTCGATTCATAGTCCCGCAACAGCGTATTCCCTTGCGGCGGAGATGGGCATACTGCGCCCGGCATTGGGGACGCCGGCATGTGACACTATCGTCACCAAGCATCATCGAATCACCTTGACGGCAAGATGAGACTCGGATAGAATGAGGCCATACCCCCATGGGGTATAGCCGCTCCACATTGCGCTGATGTCTGGTCATTGCTGTTGAGCGAGACTGTGCTAAGGTGGTGGGCAGCGATTCTAAGAAGAATTATCAGCCTCATCTCAGGCTGGATAGCATCAGTAACCAAGTCGTTAAGGGATTCGTGCAAGAACCCTCCTCCCGGCTCCGGCTTCGGGTGAGGGCCGCGCTGGTAGCGCTCAGTTGAGCGCGCGTGGCGCGCTATCCCAACCGTTACCTGGCGGCGATCGAAGTGCCAAGGGCCCCGCATCAACGCGGGGCCCTAACTCGTCCTCGGCCTTCCCTATCAGCTGTCAGCTAACCGGCTATCACGCTGCCGCGCTCCGC
>MWBB01000341.1 GCA_002068835.1 Acidobacteria bacterium ADurb.Bin340
TATTCGCCCGCCGCTGACGGTCCAGCTTCCGCTGGTAGCGGCGACGGGCGGCCTCCTTGCGGTCCAGGCCGGGACAGAAGGGCATCGTCTCGGCATGGCCTTCCGTGACCACGGCCACCTGGGAGGGGCCCAGGTCCAGTCCCACCACCCCGTCTCCGACCGGGTGCTTGGCCTTGCGCAGGGCCTCGCCCTCCAGGACCAACTGGGCGAAGGCCCGCTCCCGGCCCCGGATGGTCCGGGTGAGCAGGCGGCAGTACTTCACGCCGCCCTCCCGGGCGATCCCGATGGCGTGGGCATGGACCTCGTTGGCCATGTCCAGGACGAGGGGCAGGTCCAGCTTTCCGAAGGCCCCGGACCAGAGGATCCGTTCCTCCCGGAAGCGGATGCCCGCCGCGTTGGACTTCCCCTCCAGGCTCTCCAGTTCGCCGTAGCGTTTGAATCGGGGCCGGTCGCTGGCCCCGAAAGCCCAACGCTCGGCCGCACGAAAGGCCCGGGTGGCGACCTTCTGGGCCGCGTGGACATCGAGGTGGTCCCGCAGCCAGCAGTCCTTCGCCAGCGAAGGGTGCTGGTGGAGGTCGTATTCCTGGAAGCCGTGCTTCACGCGCAGCGCCCGGAAGGCCTCCGAGCGGGACTTGCCCCTGGGCAGGGCCTTGGCTGCCGCGAAGGCGGGGTCCCGGCGCATCCTGAACAAGCGGCGGAGCGCCTCCCCCAGGATCGCGTTGTAAAGTTGGCGCCCAGCCTCCAGCCGCGAGCGGAGGACCCGGAGGTCCCTGGGGGACGCTCGGACCTCGAACTCCTGCACGAAGCTGGGGGTGATGGCTCGGGGCATTGGGTTTCTACGAACTCAGTATCGCGCTCGGTGCTGGACAATCCCTGTCGCGCCAAGCGCAAAAGCAGCGGCTATCCCCCACCTCAAGGAAGGGGCTTGCGCCGCCTAGGGGGTGGTCAAAGATCTTCATTCTCCAAGAAGCTGCGTAAGAACGGGCGATCGCTGCTTTTCGTCCATTTGAATGCCCACGCAGTACTGCACAACCCGGGACATGTCCAACCCAGCCTGACGGCAGAACTCCTGAAGAGCCGCGTGGGTTTCACGCCTCAGGTAGAGGGTGGTTCCAACCCAGGCAGGGTCGTCGCGCAAGCTCCTCCGCCTCTTCACGAGGTACCTGGCCGGATCGTCCTCGTCGGGCCCGAAGATCATCGGCTCCTCGTCCAAGCCCCTGCCAGTCTCTGGTGCCCTCGCGGGCATCTCCTGGGGTTTCGGGATGTCCTTTTCTATGGGCTTCGGGGATTCCTCGACCGTGGCCAAGGTCTCGCGGTAATGCTCCGCGCCAGCCCCAACCAGGGCTAGCATCCTCGCCTTGCGCTCCGCCTCTTCCTGCTCTCGCTTGGTCGTCATGGCCTACCCCACCATCCGGTCCAAGGCCGCACAGATGGCCTGCATCTCCTCTGCAGCAGGCTTCCCGGGCACATGCTCCCAGGGGGTCTTCCCTTCAGCCAAAGCAGATGAGTAGTCCTTGCGATCCGCGATGCGGCCAACAAATGTCGCGTTGGCCATCGATTTGAGGAGCTCCACCATCAGGGTGGCTTCCTTGCTCGTCTTGAAGAAATTACAGAGCGTCAGGACCTTCAAGTCCGCCCGCTCCTGGCGGATGATCGCCGCCATCTCCATGAGCCGCCCGATGGCTGCGACATCATTCGTCCCGGGGCGCACCGGCATGATCACCGCCGTGGCCATGTAGCACGCCA
>MWBB01000342.1 GCA_002068835.1 Acidobacteria bacterium ADurb.Bin340
CCGGGCGATGCCTGGATCCTGGAACCCCGGCGGCTCGCGGCCCGCATGGCCGCAACCCGCATCGCGGAGGAACGGAACGAGCCGGTCGGCGGCCGGGTGGGCTATGCGGTGCGCTTCGAACAGAAGGTGAGCCGTCAGACCCGCCTGCGATTCGTGACGGAAGGACTGCTGCTGCGCCGCCTTCAGGCGGATCCGGAGCTGAAGGGCACGGCGGTGGTGGTGCTGGATGAATGCCACGAGCGCCACCTGCACACGGATCTGGCCCTGGCCCTCCTGCGCAGGCTCCAGCGCACATCGCGCCCGGATCTCCGCCTGGTGGCCATGAGCGCCACCCTGGACACCGCGCCCCTGGCTGCCTACCTGGACGCCGAGGTGACGGTGTGCCCCGGGCGGGCCCATCCCGTGACCGTGGAGCACCTGCCCCGGCCCGACGATCGGTCCCTCGCGGAGCAGGTGCAGGAGGCGGTGGCGCGGCTGCTGTCGGAGCCCCTGGAGGGCCATGTGCTCGTCTTTCTGCCCGGGGCGGCGGAGATCCGGGCTGCGGAAACCCTGCTGGCGCCCCTGGCGGAGGCCCGGGGCCTGGATCTGAGGCCCCTCCACGGCAGCCTGTCCTTCGAGGCCCAGAAGGCAGCGGTGGCGCCTTCAGAGCGGCGGAAGCTCCTGCTGAGCACCAACGTGGCGGAATCCAGCCTCACGGTGGACGGGGTTCACACCGTGGTGGATTCGGGCCTGGGCCGCGAGGCGGTGCACGCGCCGGATTCCGGCCTCTCGCGGCTGCGCACCCTCCGCATCAGCCAGGCCCGGTGTCTCCAGCGCACGGGCCGGGCGGGGCGCCTGGGGCCGGGCCGCTGCCTGCGGCTCTTCACGGAGGCGGATTTCCGGGCCCGCCCGGCCTTCGACCTCCCCGAGATCCTCCGTTCGGACCTGGCCGAAGCCGCCCTGGCCTTGCACGACCTGGGGGTGGGTCAGCTCCAGGCGTTCCCGTGGTTCGAGGCTCCCCCGAGGGAGGCGCTGGAGGCGGCGGAGCGTCTGCTCGGCCTGCTGGGGGCCCTGGACGGCGATGGCGGGCTTTCATCCGTGGGGCGCCGACTGGCACCGCTGCCCCTGCATCCCAGATTGGCCCGCCTGGTGGTTGCCGGCGAGGATCTGGGCATCCCCCTCCGGGCCCGTCGGGCTGCGGCCCTGCTGGAAGTCGGCGAACTCAGGGCCCGATCCGACCTGGGGCGGAGGTCCCCCGGGATTGCCCACGGTCTGGATTGCGACCTGTGGGTGCGGCTGGATGCCTTCGAGGAAGCGGAGGCCGCGGGTTTCAGATCCGGTGCGGTGCGGGCTGCGGGGCTCGATCCTTCGGCCCTGCGCCAGGCGCGGTTGCTGCTGGAGTCCCTGAGCACCCCGGGAGAGGACCTCCACGCGGGGGCCGAAGGGGAGGAGCGGATCCTGAAAGCCCTGCTCAGGGCCTATCCCGATCGGGTCGCCCGCCGGGGCGGAGCGGGGACCTACACCTTCGTGGGCGGCGGCGGAGCCCGGCTGGGGGCGGAAAGCCGCGTGGGGAACGCGGACCTCATCCTGGCGCTGGAAGCCGAAGGGCACGGGCGCGAAACCCGCATCCGCCTTGGGGCTCGCCTGGAGCCGGAATGGCTTCTGGAAGCCTTTCCCGAGGTCATCTCGGATCAGGAACGCCTGGTTTTCCATGAGGGATCCGAGCGGGTGGAGCGGCGGTCCGCCCTGCTCTACGGGGATCTGG
>MWBB01000343.1 GCA_002068835.1 Acidobacteria bacterium ADurb.Bin340
CGGCCTGCCCATGGCCATCATCGACAAGCGCCGCTACGACGATTCCGAGCAGGCTCAGAGCGTGGCCTTGATCGGCGATGTGAAGGACAAGGACTGCATCATCTTCGATGACGAAATCGCCACGGGCGGATCCATCCGCGAAGCGGCCCGGATCCTCCGCGACTTCGGCGCCGCCAAGGTCCGGGTGGGCGTCACCCACCCCATTCTCTCGGGCAACGCCACGGACGTGCTCGCCAACGCCGATCTGGACGAAATCGTGGTGACGGATACCGTGCCCGTGTCCGTCGAGAAGCGCCAAGCCATCCCTCAGCTCCGGGTGCTCTCCACCGCCCGCCTTTTCGGGGACGCGATCCTGCGCATCCACGGCGGCCGCAGCCTCAGCGAAATCATGGAATGATCCGCCAGCTCCTGCTTCGGCGCTTCGAAACCCTGACCCACCCCCAGCGCCTGGGGCTGGATCCCGTCATGGAAGCCCGAGCCTCGGAGCTGTTCCGGCGCCCTTTCGTGATGCTCCATCTCATCTCCGAGGTCTATGCCGCCCGGGTGGCCCTGGCTCTGGCCCTGGACCTGGGCTGGGAAGGCCGCCTGCGGATCGGTGCCACCCTGGAGACCCTGGTGGAGGGGCTGCATCCCCAATCCAAGGATCCCGCTCGCTGGATGCTGGCCTTCATGGCCCAGGAAGGACTGCTGGAACGCCAGGGGGCCTCCTACCGTCTCGCGGGTTCCCCCGACCTCGACCTGGAAGCCCTGCGGTCACTGGCTGAAACGGAAGCGCCCGGCCACACCGCGAACCTGGATCTGTTCGACGCCCTCCGCCGCCGCATTCCCCCCTTCTTCACGGACGGGCTGCGGGGCGAGGACCTGCTCTTCGGCCTGGAACTCTTCCCCCTGTGGCTCCAATACTTCCGCAACGAGAACATGCTCTACCGCGCCAACAATTTCCTGGCCCTTGCGGCCCTGCGCCCCGCGCTTCACCCTGGGGCGCGGATCCTGGAGCTGGGGGGCGGCGCGGGCTCCTTCGCCCAGATGGTGGCCGCCGAGGATCCCCACGGTCTGGCGGACTACCGTTTTACGGACGTGGCCCCTGCCTTCCTGCGACGGGCCCAGCGCACCCTGCCTGACATCGCGCCCGGGCTTCCCTTCAGCTTCAGCGGGTTGGACGTGAATCGTCCGCTCGAGGACCAGGGCCTCGCTGGAATGCAGTTCGAAGGCATCGTGGGCATCAACGTGCTGCACGTGGCCCGGGACCTCCCCGCGACCCTGGCGGACCTGCGGGCCCACCTGGCCCCGGGCGGCCGCCTGGTGCTGGGGGAATGCCTCAAGCCCGCCCTCGACCGGCCCATCTACCTGGAGTTCTTCTTCGAGTTCATGAGCAGCTTCCGGGAGGTGTGCCTCGTCCCGGACCTGCGCCCCGCCTATGGATTCCTGACTCCGGAGCACTGGGTGGCCCTGCTCCGCCACGCAGGATTCCGGGACGTGGTGGAAGTGCCTCCGGTCCGTCCCCTCATGGACCAGTTCCAGGGATTCAACGTGGGGGCTTTTGCCGCCCTGGCCTGACCCGGAGGCACCCACCGACATCCAAGGGGCATGGCCGTGAACCTCCGCCACCTCCTGATCCAGCAGGCCGCCCGCCTGCAGCACGCCCCCGCCCTGGCGGTGGAGCCCTGGGGGACCCTTTCCTATCTGGAGTTCCGGAACCGGGTGGAAGGGGTGGCCCTGGGCCTTTCGGCC
>MWBB01000344.1 GCA_002068835.1 Acidobacteria bacterium ADurb.Bin340
GCCCACCTGGGACAGGTAGAGCGGCTGGTCCCCTGCCAGCTTGGCAGCGGTCTCGAAGTCCCCCACGGTGAAGCCCGCAGGGTTCCTCCAGCCAACCACCGAGTAGACCCGGCCCCGCTTGGCATCGGCTCGGACCAGGATGCGGAACCGGCGCTTGAGGTATTGGGCCTCATCCCCGGTCAGTTCATCCCCGCCAGCTTGCTCGAAGGCGCTGGGCCCGTATTCGTTCCCCTTGAGCCGGATCTTGCGGGTCAGGTTGGCGATCTCACCCCTTCCCTTGGTGCGGATGTCCGCCGCAACGTCGTTGATCGCCTGAGTGGTGCTGAAGGCCAGGTTGCGCTGGACATTCTCCAGGGTGAGGTTCAGGCCAGAGGTGTCGATCTGCACGTTCAGCTTCATGTCGGCCCTCCCGTGCCCAGTATAGGCCCACAACAGCCCGCCTCGCGGCGGGCTGTTGTGTCCAATCCTGGACAGGCTCAATCATCCACGATGGGGTTGCCGTCGCCGTCGGTAAGGGGCGTCCCGGGCAGGACGACCGTGCCGCTCACGCCGGTCTGGGAGATGAGCAGCTGCACCGCCTGGGCGACCTTCACCTGCCCCTTCAGGGCGTCGGCGGTCTCCTCCCAGGTCTTCGGCACGGGGTTGGGGGTCTTCTCACTCATGGGCTGGGCCTCATGTTGGCAGGCATAGCTGGCTCCTACTTGGGGCGAGGGCCGCGGCGGGGCACCTCGGGGATGGGGGTGGTGGTGTCCCCTGTCTCGTAGGCCCGGCGCTGGGCGGCAGACCGGGCAGCGCAGGCACGATCTCGCAGGGCCTCCCACTCGTTGCTCCAGGGGTTCAGCTTGGCCATCTCGTCCAGGAGGCCCTGGAGCTTGGCCACGAAGTGGGCCAGGGGCTTGAAGTAGGCGTTGCGCTTCACACCGATGGTCGGGCTAGGCATGGGCATGCGGCAGGTCCGGCGCTTCCTGGGGATCTCGGGGATGATGGTGCTGCGGTCGCGGAGTTCCCGGGCCCGCTTCATGGCCGCATGGCGGCATGAGGAGGCCAACTGACGGAGCCTGAACCACTCGTGGCTCCCCACGGGCTCCCTGTCCATCTGCTGGATCAGGCCGTTGATGCGGTCCACGAAGTGCTGAACGGGGAAGGCCTGGGCATGGCCAGGGTTGACGGGCTGGGCCTTCTTGGGGGCATGGACAGGGGAGCCATTGCAGGCCTTGGCGATGGTCAGGGCCGTCAGGTGTTCCTGCCGCCCAGCCGACCACTTCCGCCATGCCTCGTTGTGCTGGTGGTTCGCTGGCAGGTCCAGCCGGTAGGGGCCGGGGCAGGTGGCATCGTAGGCGTCCAGGTTGGCCTGGGCCACCTGCAGCGGCAGGGCATGGATCACCACCGGCAGGGGCTTCTCGTAGTCGAAGCAGACGCCATCGGTGCTCACGGCTCCACCTCCTGGGCCTTGGCCTCCAGTTGGTCGGCTATCCACCACGCGGGAATCCACCTGCGGCCCTCGTGGGTCTCCACCGGGGCGGTGCCTCGGATCATGCGGTCCCTCATGGCCTGCTTCGTGATGCCCAGCTTGCGGGCAGCATCGGCGGGAAGGAAGTGCGACAGGGGGGATGGGTTGCGCCAGTGGGGCGCCTTGGACTTGGCAGCCATCTCACACCTCGTCCAGCATGGCCCGCAGCCAGGTGTCCCGCAAGGGGCCAGGGCCGGGCAGGTGGGCGGTGA
>MWBB01000345.1 GCA_002068835.1 Acidobacteria bacterium ADurb.Bin340
GGCCCCCGCCGCCGCTTCGCGCCGCCCGCAGGGAAGGCGGGCGATGGCGTCCGCTACGCCTTCACGGGCGCCCTGTCCCCCCGGGCCAAGGAGAGCGCCCGGGAGCATCCCCTGGCCTGGGCCGCGGGCATGGTCTTCCACGGCGGCGTGTTCACGGGCCTCCTGACCCTCGCCCTGGCCCTGGTCGGCCCGCAGCTTCCGTCCCTGGTGGCCGTGCCCCTCGGCCTGGTCTGCGGACTGGGCGGCCTTTGCGGGATGGGCCTGCTGGCCAAGCGCCTGCTCCAGCCGGAACTGCGGGCCCTGAGCCGCCTGGATGACTGGATCTCCAACCTCCTGGCCACCACCCTGCCCCTGCTGGCCCTGGGCTGGCTCGCAAGCCCCCGCCTGGAGGCCGCCTTCTTCTCGGGCGCCCTGGCCCTGCTGGTCTACGCGCCCTTCGGCAAGCTGCGCCACGCGGTCTTCTTCTTCCTTTCCCGGCGCCACCTCGGCGCCTTCTTCGGCCGCCGGGGCACCTTCCCGGTTCGCCACGCCTGAGGCGCCCATGGCCGACGATCTCGAAACGCGCCTCGCAGCCCTCACCGATGCCGACCTCGCCCGGGGCCTGGCGACCTTCCGCGCCGCCCTGCGCGACGAGGAGGCCGCCTACCTGAACGCCTGCGTGCGCTGCGGCTTCTGCACCGACAGCTGCCATGTGCACCGCATGGAGCCGGTGGTGGACAACATCCCCGCCCGCAAGCTGGACCAGATCGCCGCCGTGTTCCGGGGCCACTTCACCACGCTGGGCCGCGTGGCCCCGGGCCTCACGGGCGCCCGCCGCCTGGACCGGGACATGGCCAAGGCCTGGGTGGATGCAGTCTTCGGGCGCTGCACCCTCTGCGGCCGCTGCAGCCTCAACTGCGCCGTGGGCATCAACCTTCCGGCCGTCTTCAAGGCCGCCCGCGCCGCCCTGGCCAGCATGGGCCTGGTACCTGCGGACCTCCAGGCCACCGTGGATATCGCCCTGGAAACCGGCAACAACATGGGCGTCTCCAAGGAGGACTGGCTGGAGACGGTCGCGTGGATCGAAGAAGAGCTCCAGATGGAGCTGGACGATCCCACCGCCCGCATCCCCGTGGACAAGCCCGGCGCCAGGGTGCTCTTCACCGTGAACCCCCGGGAACCCAAATTCTTCCCCCTCTCCCTGCAGGCCAGCGCCAAGCTCTTCCACCTGGCGGGCGAGGACTGGACCGTGGCCAGCGAAGGCTGGGATCTCACGAACTACGGCCTCTTCAACGGCAACCCCCAGCAGGCAGGCACCCTCAACCGCGCCCTGCTGGACGCCATGGAGCGCCTGGGCTGCCAGATGCTGGTCATCGGCGAATGTGGCCACGGCTACGCCTCCGCCCGCTGGGAAGGCCCCGAATGGCAGCAGGCCGCCCCGCCCTTCCCCATCGTGAGCGTGCTTGAGCTGATGCGGGACTACCTGCGGGAAGGCCGCATCACCCTGGATCCCACGAAAGTCGCCGCCCGGGTCACCCTGCACGATCCCTGCAACCTGGTGCGTCACGGCGGCATCCTCGAACCTCAGCGGGAGGTGCTCCGCGCCGCCGCACAGGACTTCGTGGAGATGGCCGAGCACGGCGTCGAGAACTACTGCTGCGGCGGCGGCGGCGGCGCCCTGGCCATGGGCGCCTACAAGGCCCGCCGCCTGAAATCCGGCGGCATGAAGGCCGAACAGATCC
>MWBB01000346.1 GCA_002068835.1 Acidobacteria bacterium ADurb.Bin340
CCGGCGTGTCGGGGCCTCCCGCCGGGAAGCCCGGGGCCAGGTCCCGGGTGGGGTCCAGCTTCGAGGTGGCGTGGCGTCCGTAGGCGGACAGATCCAGGCTCTGGCGGGCGCTGAAGAGGTGGGTCCAGGCCAGGCTCAGGTTGGCGTCGGTGGTGGCCACGGCCTGATCCATGCCCGCGGCTTCCTGGGAGACCAGGTTCACCACGTCCCGGCGGGTCCGGCCGCCCGAAAGGGAGAGTCGCAGGGTGTCGCGATCGCCCAGAATCCAGTCGAAGCGGGCGAAGAGGCGGCCGGTTCCCCCGGTGTTGTGGAAGTTCCGGAAGTCCACGGGATCCAGGAACCGCTCCGAGCGGCTGGCGGCCCCGCTCACGAAGTAGCCGAAGGCATCGGCGCCGCCCTGGGCCGTGAAGGCCGTTTCGAAGGTGCCGAAGCGGGCCGCGCCCAGCGAGACTTCGCCCGCAAAGCCCCCGGGCGTGCCCAGGCCTGAGCGGGTGGTGAGGTTCACCACGGCCACGGGCTTGCCGCCGTGCTCTGCGGAGATGCCGCCGGTGATGACCTCCAGGCTGTCCACCTGGGAGGGATCCAGGCTGTTGCTGTGGGTGGCGTGGGTGTGGTCCGAAAGGGGGATGCCGTCCACCACGAACGTGAGCTGGCCGTGGCTGCCCCTGAAGTGGAAACGTCCGTTGTCGTTGGCTGCGAAACCCGGCGTGGCCAGGAGGATCGATTCCAGGGCGCGGCTCTGCACAGGGGCCGAGGCCAGGCGGATGGCGCTCCGGTCGATGGCCAGGTGGGTGCTGGGATGGCTTTCCACCAGGCTGAGGATCTCCTCCACCGCCACCGTGGCCCCGGCGGTCTTCAGGTCCAGGGCCAGGTCCACGGGCAGGGTGCTCCGCAGCTCCACCTCCCGGTGCACGTCCTGGAAACCCGGCGCCAGGACTTCCAGGTGGTAGTCGCTGAAGGGCACGTTGTGGAAGGTGAAGCGGCCCTGGGAATCGGTGGCGCGGTGCTGGCGGAAGCCGGACAGCGGATGGATCAGGGCCAGCCGGGCTCCGGCCACGGGATGCCCCGACTCGTCCAGGATCCGCCCCGTCAGCGTGGCGCTTGAAGCCAGCGCTGAGGCCGGCGCCGCCAGGGCAGGCAGGCAGAGCAGGGTGGCCAGCAGGGTGATCCGGGACATGGAGCCTCCAACCCTTCTAGGATGTTGCACATGGAAATCTGTTTCAAATAGGGGTTCAAAACCTCCTGGAATCACGTCCTAAACCCCGGGACGGTCCGTCCGAAACCCCCGTGTTGACCCGTTTCGGGAGGCAAGTTCATGGTCAAGCGGCGATGGTTCTGGGTGGGCGGAGGCCTGCTGGCTCTCCTCGTGGTGGGGGGCGTGGCCCTCAAGAAGGATTCCGGGCCCGGGGTGCAGGTGGCCCAGGTGGCCCGGGAGACCATCACCGCCAAGGTGAGCGCCAACGGGAAGATCCAGGCGGTCAAGAAGGTGGATATCAGCGCCAACATCATGGGCCAGGTCACGCGCCTGGCCGTGAAGGAAGGCGATGCTGTGAAGGCGGGCGCCTTCCTGCTGGAGATCGATCCCGAGCGGGCCAAGGCTTCGGTGGCCGGGCTTCAGGCGGCCTCCGCGGCGGCCGAGCAGGATCTGGCCACGGCCCGGGCCCGGCTGGCCCAGGCTCGTTCCGATTTCCAGCGGGCCGAGGCGAACCGCGCCGC
>MWBB01000347.1 GCA_002068835.1 Acidobacteria bacterium ADurb.Bin340
AAGAGGCTGGAGGGCTCCCGCCGCTCCCCGGTCAGGTCGTCGAGCCCCACGAAGGTCAGCACCAGATGATCCCGGGCCGAGAGCAGGGCTTCCAGGAAGAGGTAGCGCTGCTGCTCCGAAGAGGTCACATCGCCGGGGCGCCGGCGCTGGGCTCGCAGATCCATCGGATTGCGGGTGTCGGGTTCCGGGAAGACGCCTTCGCCCAGCCCCATGAGGACCAGCGCCCGAAAGGGCAGGCCGCGGATCGCCTCGTAGGGGGCCACCACCACGCCGCGGGCGAGGTTCCGAGGCTGATCGTTCCGGAGCCGCTCCAGGGACTGCCCGGCCAGGAACCGCGCTCCGGAGAAATCCAGGCACGGCGCCTCCAGGCCCGCAGGCACGCTGGCGCGAAGGTCCTCCAGG
The DNA here is from genome assembly GCA_002068835.1 of Acidobacteria bacterium ADurb.Bin340. GTDB lineage: Bacteria > Acidobacteriota > Holophagae > Holophagales > Holophagaceae > MWBB01. Next base: position 403 of record MWBB01000347.1, read on the forward strand.
AAGGCGCGGACCCGCTGCAGTGCCCGGATCGCAGGTTCGTCGTCCCCCTCCAGCCACCGGGTGAGGTAGGAGTCCAGGGTTTCGCACCAGCCTGGGAGATCCAGCCGCAGGCTTTCCAGGTGATGGGCGTCGGCGATCAGGCCCCGGGCCAGGGCGATGAAGCGCCCGATGGAAGGCTCCGCGCCGGAGCCCCGGATCCCGTAGGACTCGCCCCCGAGGGCCAGATCCACGCCATCGCCCAGGAAGGCCCCCAGCCCGAGCCGCTTCAGCCCCTGGTCCCAGTTGAGGACATCGTGATCCAGGTAGGTGCCTTCCCAGGCGTTCCGGTCTGCGCCCCGCACGATGCCCAGGTCATCGCACCACCGGGATCCAGCCTCCGGATCCAGGTCCGGGAAGCGCCGCAGCAGCGCGGGGTGCGAGAGGATCCTGAGAACCGCGGCTCGGGTGAGGCCGGAGGTGGGGAGGTCCAGCAGCAGATCCACGGCTTCCAGGGTCTGGAGCAGGACCGGCAAGCCGCCATCCACCCGGGTCCAGGGCAGGTCGTGGGCCTCCTGGAAGGCGGCCTGGAGGTGGGCCAGTCGACCTTCCAGATCCGCCGAGGGCACCACCACGGCGATGTCGGAAAAGCCGAGGGGTTCGGGATCCTCCGCGTGGGCTTCCACCAGTTCCCAGAGGGTCGAGGCCACCACCTCCGCCTCCCGGCGGGCGCTGGGGCAGGCGAGGAACTGGAGGCTGGAGTCGGGTTCCCGATCGCCCTGGTCCGGCCCCTCCTCGAACCGAAGGATGTCTTGCTGGATGCGTCCCAGCAGGTGATCCCCTGGGGGCAGCTCGAAGCGGGGATCGAAGTCGCAGTCCGACACCTCGTTCAGCAGGCGGATGTTCTCCCGGCCCGCCCGTCCCCAGCGCCGGAGGGCTTCGGGTCCCTCGCTCTCCAGCCGGTAGGGGTCCTCCGGGGTCTCTCCATCCGCCAGGCCCAGGCGTGCCTCCGCGCGCCGTGCCTGTTTCGTCCAGAGCCGTTCGCCGACGGTGGTGAGGTCCTCCCAGAATTCGCCGCAGGGGTTCAGGGCGTAGAGGTGCAGGTCCGTCCGTTCTCCGAGGCTGCGGTAGACCGCGTGGTAGACGGGGGCGGCGTGGGTGAGTCCGAAGGCGTGGATGGCCGGGGGCAGCCCGTCCCGGCCGAAGGCCGGATGCCGAACCACATCCTTCAGGGGCAGGCAGGGGAGCCCCGTCGCCTCCAGCCGGGCCACGGCTTCCCGCCAGAGGGCCCGCTGCCAGGCTTCGGCGCTGTGGTCCCCGGGGTCCCTGGCGGGGC
>MWBB01000348.1 GCA_002068835.1 Acidobacteria bacterium ADurb.Bin340
CGGTGGCGCTGCGCTGCCCGGCCCATCCCGTGGCCCTGGCCCTGGTGCGGGCCACGGGGCGGCCTCTGGCGGCGCCCAGCGCCAACCGCTCCACCCAGCTCAGCCCCACCCGGGCCGAGCATGTGGCTGCGGGCCTGGGGGACCGGGTGGGCCTGATCCTGGATGGCGGCCCCACCTCCGCAGGGCTGGAATCCACCATCGTGGCCCTGGATGGTCCCGTGCCCCGGCTGCTGCGGCCTGGGCCCCTGCCGCCGGACGTGCTGGAGGCCCTGGTGGGGCCCCTGGAACGCTGGGAGGGCGCCGTGGCCCAGCACGAGCGGCAGGCCGCCCCCGGCATGGCCCTGCGCCACTACGCGCCCCGCACCCCGCTGGCCCTTGTGCCCCGGGAGGCGCTGGTGCCCGCGCCCGAACCCCCCGGCCGCACCGCCGTGGTGGCCTTCGGGCATCTGCCGGAGCTGCCTTCCGGGTGGACGGGCTTTGTGTTGCCCGAGGTCCCCGCCGCCGCCGGAACCGAGCTGTTCGCCCTGCTCCACGAACTGGATGCCCTGGGCTTCGACCACATCCGGTTCCAGCAGCCACCGGGCGGGGATGCCTGGCTGGCCCTCTGGGACCGCCTGCAGCGCGCCGCGGCGCGGGAGGATGCATGACGGGCCTCTGGACCCTCGCCCAGGCCGCCGATGCCCTGGGGGCCACCCTGCACGGGGACGGCGCCCTCGTGCCTGCCGCGCTCTCCATGGACACCCGCACGATCCAGCCCGGCGCCTGCTTCGTGGCCCTGCGGGCCGAGCGGGACGGCCACGCCTTCGCCGCCGAGGCGGTAGGGAAGGGGGCCACGGCCCTGCTGGTGGACCACCGCCTGGACCTGCCGGTGCCGCAGCTGGTGGTGCCGGACACCCTGGTCGCGCTCCAGCGCTGGGGCCAGGCGCGGCTGGCGGCGGTGCGGCCCCGGGCGGTGTTCGGCGTCACGGGCAGCGTGGGCAAGACCAGCACCAAGGAGCTGCTGGCGGGGGCCACGGGGGGCTGGAAGACCCCGGGCAACCGGAACAACACCCTGGGCCTGCCCGAGGCCCTGGCCACGCTTCCCGAAGGTCTGGATGCGGTGGTGCTGGAGATGGGCATGAGCACGCCGGGCGAGATCCGGCGCCTCACGGAAATTGCGCCGCCGGACCACGGCCTTGTCACGATGGTGGGCACCGCCCACATCGAGAACTTCGCCGAAGGCCAGGAGGGCATCGCCCGGGCCAAGGGCGAGCTGGTGGCGGGCCTGCGCCCCGGCGGCGTGTGGACGCATCTGGCCGATGATCCCTGGTGCGCCTGGATTGCGGGCCAGCCCTGGGCCCGCGCTGCCCGGGCCGTGGCCGTGGGGGAGGGCCAGCCCTTCCGCTGGGAAGGCCAGGTTTCCCTCGGTCCCCGGGGCGAGCGGTTCCGCCTGCGCACGCCCCAGGGCACTGCGGAGGTCCAGCTCAAGCTCTGCGGCGCCCACCAGGTGCGGAACGCGGCCCTGGCGGGCAGCCTGGCGGTGCTGGCGGGCTGGCCCCTGGAGGCCGTGGCCCAGGGCCTGGGCTCCGTGGAGCCCGAAGCGGGCCGCGGCCGCCTGCAGGCCCTGCGGGGCGGCGGGTGGCTGCTGGACGAAAGCTACAACGCCAGCCCCGATTCCGTGCTGGCCTGCACCCGGGCCCTGCTGCAGCTGGAGGGCGGCGAGGCGGTGGCC
>MWBB01000349.1 GCA_002068835.1 Acidobacteria bacterium ADurb.Bin340
TTGCCCCGCCGAAGCGCGCCGGACCAGGCTTGCCGGAGCTCCAGCCCCAGGGCGCTCCCGTGGCGCCGGGCGATGGGCTGCACCACCAGGGTCCGCTCCCCCAGTTCGGCGAGGCGCGGTCCGTCGGGAAGGGCTGGCAGCAGGCCCGTCGGTGGGGCGCCCAGGGCCTCGAGATGGTCCTGGAGGAAAACGGAAAGGGCTTCGGCCTGGAACACATCGAGGTCGGGGCCCCCGGCCCGGATGACCAGGACCCGCTCGGGTCCGCGGTTGCGCAGCTGCACGAAGGCGAGGGCGCCCAGGGCCAGGCTGGCCAGGATGGAGAGGGCGATCAGGAAATTGACTCCCCGCCTCCGGCGGAGAGGCTGAGCGGCTCGGGGAGAGGAAGGCGGGGTGGGCACGGCGTATTTGCGGAGGGCGGCGTCGAGCCTCATCATCGCATCATCCCGGGGAGGCGACATGCAGTGGGGAATGCTCTTGGCCGTCCTGCTGGGGCTGGCGGCCCCTGTGGGGCTCCCTGCGCAGACTCCGCCCACGGCCCAGGAGGATGAAGTCATCGCGGCCAACCGCAAGGGGGCGAAGCCGCGGCCCATCGCTCCCGGGAAGCCGCTGAGTCCGGAGGAACGGGATCGGGCCCGTGTGTTCAATCAGTCACGCCCTTCGGTGGTGCATGTGACCTCCAGCACCACGGTGGCGATGGTGGACCCCGAGGCGCGCAAGGCTTACCGCATCCCGCCGGGCACCGGCACGGGCTTCGTGTGGGACCAGATGGGGCATGTGGTCACCAACCACCACGTGCTCATGGTGGAGGATCCCGGGACCGGCATCCCCCGGTTCGAGACGGAAAACATCCGGGTGAAGCTGGCGGACGGACAGACCTACAAGGCCCGCCTCATCGGCCGCAGCCTGGCCTATGATGTGGCGGTGCTCCATGTGTTCGCGCCCCTCCGGGATCTGAAGCCGCTTCCCCTGGGACGGTCCTCCACTCTGGTGGTGGGGCAGTCCGTGCTGGCCCTGGGGAATCCTTTCGGACTGGACCACACGCTCACCCGCGGCATCGTGTCGGCCCTGGGCCGGGAGATCCCGACGGCCTACGGCACCACCGTGCGCGGCGTGATCCAGACGGATGCCGCCATCAATCCCGGCAATTCCGGTGGGCCCATGCTGGACATGGCGGGCCGGCTGGTGGGCATGAACACGGCCATCGCGCCGGCCACCGGCGCCTCCGTAGGGGTCGGCTTTGCCATCCCTGTGGACATCCTGAACCGCGTGGTGCCGGTGCTGATCGCCCAGAGCCAGCTCAACCCCCTGGAGGTCGGCTTCACCTCAATGAGTGCCCCCGTGGCGGAAACCCTCCAGCTGCCCCAGGGGGTGGTGGTGGCCCAGGTGGAGCCGGGTTCCCTGGCGGATCGCGTGGGGCTGCGTCCCTGGCGCTTCGACTTCTCCCGCGGCGGCATCCAGGTGATCGAGGAGGGAGACACCATCGTGGCCTTCGAGGGTCGGCCCATCCTCAACGAATTGAACCTCTTTGTGGAACTGGAAACCCACCCGCCCGGTTCACCCTTCACGTTCGAAGTGCTTCGGGATGGGCGGCGGGTCCCCGTCCGGATCGATCCTTCGGGGGCCCCGCCCAAACCAAGGCCCAAGCCCTCCTCGGGTCCGGTGGTGTAGGCCTATTTCCTGGCCGGGACCTGGATCAGCGG
>MWBB01000350.1 GCA_002068835.1 Acidobacteria bacterium ADurb.Bin340
CTTCCGCCTCCAGGGCATCCCGCAGGGTGGCCACGGCCTCGTAGCGTGCGATCCGCTCCGGCACCCGACGGGCTGCTTCCGCCAGCCCCAGGATGGCCGGCAGGTCCTCGGTGCCACCCCGGCGGCGGCGCTCCTGGGGCCCCTCCATCACCGCCTCCCAGGGCAGGCCGGGCCGCATCCAGAGCACCGCAGCGCCCCGGGGCCCGCCGATCTTGTGGCCCGACAGCACGGCCGCATCGCAGCCACGCCAATCCAGGGGCACCTTGCCCCAGGCCTGGACGGCATCCTGAAGGCGCAGGGCTCCCGCCACCTGAGGCATGTCGTAGCGGATGCCCGTTTCGTTGCTGGCGGCCATCTGGACCACCACCCCGCAGGCCTCTGGCAGTTCCGGCAGCCAATGCAGCTCGGACCATCCCTTCAGTGCATTCAGGCAGGCACTGTGCTCCCCTGGGAATACGGCGACCGGACGGTGCCCCAGCGCAGTGCGGAGACCGTGGATCAGCAGGTACAGGGCCTCCGTGGCGCTGGCGCAGAAAACCAGCTCGCTGGGCGCCACTCCGAGCCCCTCGGCGATCTGCCGCCGGGCCTCCTCCAGCCGAGCCCGGGCCTTCTGCCCTTCGCGGTGGGTGCTGGTGGGGTTGCCCCAGGTTTCCGCGAGGCCGCGCTGCACGGCCTCCATCGCCTCCGGCAGGGGCGGCACGGTGGCGTTAGCATCGAAATAGATCCGCTCCATCCCCCCATTCTTCCCGGGAATCCGCCATGGCTACGCCCCTCCATCCCCAGAACGTGATCGCCCTGGTCTGGGACTTCGACAAAACGCTGATCCCGGGCTACATGCAGGACCCCATCTTCGAGGCCTACAACATCGACCCGCCGGCGTTCTGGCGGGAGGTGAACGCCCTGCCCGGCCATTTCCGGAAGCTCGGGGTGAACGTCCACCCGGATCACGCCTATCTGAACCACCTGCTCACCTACGTGCACCACGGCCGGATGCCCGGGCTCACCAATGCCCGGCTCCGGGAGCTGGGATCCCGCATCCTCTTCCATCCGGGCCTGCCGGAAGGCTTCCAGCACCTGAGGGAAACCCTGGCCGCCGTGCCGGACGCCCTGCGTTTCGAACTGAAGCTGGAGCACTACGTCGTCTCCACCGGACTGCGGGAGATGGTGGAGGGCAGCGCCATCCGACCCTACGTGGACGGTATCTGGGCCTCGGAATTCATCGAGGCGCCGCCGCCGCCGGGCTTCGATCCCGAGGCCACCGTGAACCTGGATGCCCCCCGGGAGCAGCCCCTGTTCGACATGCATGGCATCACGCAGATCGCCGTGGCCTACGACAACACGAGCAAGACCCGCGCCCTCTTCGAGATCAACAAGGGCAGCAACCGGAATCCCTCCATCGAGGTGAACGCCAAGATGCGAGCCGAGGATCGCCGCGTGCCCTTCCCCCACATGATCTACATCGCCGATGGGCCCAGCGATGTGCCTGCCTTCTCGGTGATGCAGCAGTTCGGTGGAACGGCCTACGCGGTATACGACCCCGCGAACCCCATGAGCCTGGAGCAGGCGGACCGGCTGCGCCGGGACCACCGCATCGACCACTTCGGCCCCGCGGACTACCGGCCCGAAAGCCCCACCATGCAGTGGCTCGCGCTCCAGATCCGGCGCATCGCCGAACGCATCGTGACCTGCCAGAAGGCC
>MWBB01000351.1 GCA_002068835.1 Acidobacteria bacterium ADurb.Bin340
GGCCCGCCAGTACCTCACCAAGGAGAACCGCAGCGTGCTGGTGTACCACCGCAAGGCCGAGAACGGCCCCGTGGATCCCGAGCTGGCCAAGCTGCCGGAGCAGTTCCGCGGCAACGCCAAGGCTGCCGTCGCCCAGTTCGAGAAGGAGACGGACGTGGCCAAGCTCCAGCAGGCCCTCACCCAGATGGAAGCCCAGGCTTCCCAGGTGCCTCCGCAGGTGAAGCCGCTCCTCGACTATCTGACCCAGAAGCTCCGCGAGCGCATCGCCAAGCTGGAGGCCAAGTGATGAACCGCCGCCTGACCCTCACCCTCCTCCTGGCCGCCTCCCTGCTGCCCGCCCAGAGCATTCCGCCCCGGCCGGAGCAGCTCACCTACAAGCCTGTAACCTTCCAGGCTCCCCGGGCCAAGGACTTCAAGGCCACCCTCAAGAACGGCATCCCGGTCTACATCGCCCCGGATCCTGCGGGCCAGCCCCTGGTGCGCGTCGCCATCCTGGTGCGGGGCGGCTCCTACCTCGATCCCATGGGCAAGGAAGGCCTCGCCGACCTCACCGGCGATCTCATGCGCATGGGCGGCACCCTCAAAATGCCTGCGGAGAAGCTGGATGAGCGGCTGGAGTTCCTGGCCGCCGAACTGAACACTTCCCTGGGCCAGACCTCCGGAACCGTCTACCTGGAAACCCTGGAAAAGGACGTGCCCGAGGGTCTGGACCTGCTCATGCAGGTGCTGACGGAGCCCGCCTTCGCCCAGGAACGGCTGGACCTGGCCAAGAAGAATGCCCGCCAGGCCCTGGACCGCCGCAACGACAGCGTGACCTCCATCGCCCAGATCCAGATGCCCTTCCTGCTCAACGGCGAACAGCACTTCACGGCCCGGAGCATGACCGCCGCAAGCCTGGACAGCATCACCCGGGAGGACCTCCAGTCCTTCCACGCCCGCCTGGTCCACCCCTCCAACCTGGTGGTGGCCGTGAGCGGCAAGGTGGACAAGAAGGCCATCCTGGACCGCCTCAACCGCACCCTGGGCGCCCTGAAGCCCGGCAAGGCCGCCGTGGCCAGCCCCAAGCCCCAGGCCCCGGACTTCACCCGCAAGCCCGGCGTCTACGTGGTGGACAAGGATGTGCCCCAGAGCATGGTGCAGTTCGCCATCCCGGGCCTGCGCCGCAGCGATCCCGACTGGCACGCCGTGCAGGTGATGAACCAGGTTCTGGGCGGAAGCGGTTTCACGAGCCGCCTCATGAAGAAGATCCGCTCCGACGAAGGACTCACCTACGGCATCGGCACCCGCTACAGCGAGGGCCCCTACTGGCGCGGTGACCTCAGCTGCGGCTTCCAGACCAAGAACAGCTCGGTGGCCTATGCCATGCGTCTGGCCCTGGACATCATCGACGGCATGAAGACGACCCCCGTGCCCGCCGAGGAACTGAAGGTCATCCAGGACGGCATCATCGAATCCTTCCCCAGCCAGTTCTCCAACCGGCAGGCCATCGCCAGGCTCTTCGCCAGCGAGCAGCTCTCCGGCTGGCCCGAGGATTTCTATGCGAACTACCGGGAGAAGATCCTGGGCGTCACCGCCGCCGATGTGCAGCGGGTGGCCAAGAAATACCTGACCCCTGAGCAGATGGTGCTCCTGGTGGTGGGCAAGGCCGATGAGGCCGTGGCGGGCGACAAGGCCCATCCCGGCACCCTGGCCGAGG
>MWBB01000352.1 GCA_002068835.1 Acidobacteria bacterium ADurb.Bin340
CCCCGCCGGTCGGCGGGGCTTCTTCGTTGCGGTGATCCGCCTACTTCAGCATCGCGGAAAGGCGTGCATCGCCTTCGGCCAGGGCGCGGTCCATCAGGGCTCGGGCTTCGGCCAGCAGGGTTTCGCAGGCGGTCTTCATCTGGGCGTTGTAGGCGGCGTCGGAGATGTCCTTGAGGTTGATGAGGACATTCCAGATGCCGCCACGCACGCCGGCGAAGCCCATCTGCACGCCCACCATGCCATCGGTGATGGAAGCGGGGTTGCCGTGCTCGATCACGGCGGCGGCGGCCTGCATGGCTTCGAAGCTGAGCTTCGCAGTCTGGAAGGGCACGTTCACGGCGATCTTCAGGCCCTCCAGCATGGCCGCTTCGCGCACGGCCTTCTCCTCGGGGCTGCCCTGGGGCAGGCGGCGGGCGTCCATGTAGGCGTTGAAGGCGTTGGTGTCCTCGTCCACCGCCAGCACCAGGGCATCCTTCACCCGGTGGGCCTGCTCGGCGGCCTTCAGCAGCGCCGTACCGTGGGCGGCGTTCTTGGCCTTGGTGAGGTTGGCCACCATGCTGGCGAGGCTCGCGCCCAGGGCGCCCGCCAGCGCGGCGATGCTGCCGCCGCCGGGGGCCGGGGTGTCGCGGCTCACCTCGGTGACGAAGTCGGTGACCTTCAGGGCCATCAGGCCGTTGTCGTAGGTCTTGGGGAGGCCCAGCACCTTCTTCTCGATCTCGAAGGGGGCCACATCGGCCAGGCCCATGCTGAACACGGCGTTCTCCAGCACATCCTGCACGGGCACGAAGGGGCTCTTGCCCTGCTGGCGGAGGTAGGCCTGACCCGCCTCGAAGAGGGGTTTGAAGGGCACGAGGCCCACGATTTCGGAGCCCGTCACCACCAGGCCGCGATCCACGGCCATTCGACGGGTGGCCTCCAGCACATCCACCATGCCCGTGACCTTGTAATCGGTGAGGTTGATGCTGAGCTGGGCCCGCTTGTAGGTGTCCACGTACCAGCCGATGGCCTTGCAGCTCTTGAAGAGGCCCGCCTTGTAGGCCTTCTGTCCGATCACGCCCTTGGCGGCGTCGATGTCGTTGAGCTTCAGGAGAGCGCGCAGCTCGTAGCCGTGGGCCTCCCGGCAGTGGGCCTCCAGGGCCTCGAAGGTGGCGAAGTCCGTCTCGCAGTTGCCGCAGGGATGGAAGCCCTCGGCGTACTTCAGCTCCTTGCCGCTGCTGTAGTAGGGCGTGGTCTGGCCCCGGCGGGCCACGCGGCCCTTCTCCCGCAGTTCGAAGGCGATGTCGGTGGCGTGGGCCTTGTCGCGGCTGTTGAGGGTGATGTTGTAGGCGATGAGGAATTCCCGGGCGCCGGTGATGAGGGCGCCGAAGGTGGGCACGAAGGTCGCCGGGCCGAAATCCGGGGCCCACTGGGGATCCTTCAGCTTCGCCTCCAGGCCTTCGTACTCGCCCTTGCGGACCACCGCGAGGTTCCTGCGCTCGGGTCGGCTGGCGGCGTGCTCATAGAGGTAGACCGGAATCCCCAGCTCGCGGCCCACCCGCTCGCCCAGGCGCCGGGCCAGGTCCGCGCAGTCCTCCATGGTCACGCCCTCCACCGGGATGAAAGGGCACACATCGCAGGCGCCCATGCGGGGATGGCTGCCGCTGTGGGTGCGCATGTCGAGCACTTCGGAAGCCTTTTTCACGGCGCGGAA
>MWBB01000353.1 GCA_002068835.1 Acidobacteria bacterium ADurb.Bin340
GGGGGACGCAGAACCATGGCGGCGGTCCTACTGGCCGAGCACCACTTCGGTGCGGCGGTTCAGGGCGCGGCCTTCCTCCGTCGCATTGGATTCCAAGGGATAGGCGCTGGCAAAGCCCTGGGGCCGCATCCGCTCCTTGGCCACCCCCTGGGCGGCGAAGAAATCCATCACCGCCTTGGCCCGCCTCACGGAGAGATCCAGGTTGTGTTCCTGGGCGCCCGTGCTGTCCGTATGGCCGCAGAGATGGATCGGAATGTCCTTGAAGACGCCCTTCAGCAGCCCGGACTGCCGCTCCAGCAGGGGCAGCGTGCTGGCCTTCAGATCGGCCTTGTCCACATCGAAGGTCAGTCCCGCGGCGTATTCGAAGACCAGGATCCGGGCGAGGCCCAGAGCCTTGGCCGTGGCGGAGCGCCCCTCGCCGAATAGGAAGCTCAGTTCCACCCGGCCGTCGGGCAGGAAGCGCACCCGCTGCTCCACCGGGGCCTGCCCCTCGAACTCCGCCTTGACCAGGGCCACATCATCGGGACGCTCCAGGAGGATCGTCGTGGGCGTCTGGCCCAGGGCCTTGCCCTGAAAGGTGAGCGTAGCGGGACTGGGCTCCGAAACAGCCTTCACCGGCAGGGGCTGAACCTTGCCGCAGGCCAGGGTGAGCAGAGCGACGGGGGCGAGAAGAAGGGCGGCTCTCATGGATTCCTCACAGCTCGACGGCGATGGCCAGGGTGGAGGCGACCGGCTGGCCATCGGCAGCCAGGGCCGGACTGAAACGGCAAGCGCGGGCCGCGTTGAGGGCCGACTCCGCGCACTCAGGCTGAACCTTCACGAGCAGCCGGACCGAGATCACGGCGCCCGTTTCGTCTACCCGGACCTCCACCGGGAGGGACTGCCCTGCGCAGGGTCGGCCCTCCACCTGGGATACCCGGGGAATCTCCAGGAGGCGTGCGGGGGTGACCGCACGACGAGGCGGGGGCGCTTCGGCCTCCCTGCGGGGCGCGGAAACGACCCGGGCCGGGGATGCGGCAGGAATCGAGGGTTCGGGCTCCCGGGGAGGCGGCTCCGCAGCCCGGGGCGGGGACGGAGGCGGCGCTTCCGCCTTCCCTCGGGAGCGCAGTACGCCCCAGGCGCCGAGCACCAGGATCGTCAATGGATCGGTACGAGGACCCGCACCGGAATCCGTCGGGGTTTCTGCTTTCCCGGGATCTTGCCTGCGGTGGGCAGCGTGGTGTCGGCCAGCACCCGCGAGCTCGAAGTGACCGCATCCGAACCATCGGCCCGGAAGTGGGCAGTGGGAGCGAAGCACTCCGGCAGGGCCTCCCGCCTCGGTCCCGCGTGTTCCGGCACCGCCAAGGGCTGCGTCCAGTCCAGACCGGCCTCCTGGGCGGCCAGGACGAAGGCTTCCCGCATGTCCTCGGCCCCGGCGAAACGATCATGCGCCTCCCGCTCCATGGCCCGGGTGATGACCGCCAGGATGGCCTCGGGAACATCCGGACGCAGCGAGCGCAAGGCTGGAGCCTCCTCCTGGAGGCGCTGGATGAAGATGGCGAGCGAATTCCCGCTGAAGGGCAGATCCCCCGTGAGCATCTGGTAGAGGCTGACCCCCAGCGCATAGAGATCAGTGCGGCCATCGAGCTTCTTGCCCAGGCTCTGTTCGGGGGAGACATAGGCGGGCGTGCCCAGCAGCATCCCTGTCT
>MWBB01000354.1 GCA_002068835.1 Acidobacteria bacterium ADurb.Bin340
AGCTTGGCCGCCACTTCGGGGCTTCCCGGGCCGTGACGGTGGCCTTCGCCATCCACGCCGCTCAGGTAGACCATCACCAGGTCCGCGCCGTCGGCCAGGGCGCTTCCCGCGAAGGCCAGGGCCTCCGCGTCGCTGCGCCCGCTGCGGTAGGGCTCCAGGCGCCAGGGGGCGAGATCCCGCCAGGGGCCTTCGCCGCAGGGCCAGTGCCACACGGCGGCCTTGAGGCCCGCACGGGTGGCGGCGATCCACAGGGGTTCCGCCTGGAGCCACTGGGGCGACGCGCCGTGGGCCACGAAGCCCGCTTCGGGATCCACGAAGGCGTTGGCCACGATGCCGTGGCGCTCGGGGCCGCAGCCCGTGGCCAGGGTGGCGTGGCCGTTGAAGGTGGTGGAGGGGAAGGGCGGCAGGCCCCGGCCCTGCCATCCGGCTTGGGCCAGCTTCCAGAGGCCCGGGGTGGCCTGGGCGGTGAAGCGGTCCGCCCCGAAGCCATCGAAGCTCAGGATCACCACGGGTTCCCGGGCCACCAGGCCCAGGCTGAACAGGAGGACGAGCAGGAGGCGCACCATGCCCGCTAAGGTACACCCATGGACACGACCGCCTGGCCCTACCCCATCCTGCGACTGAAACCCGGCAAGGAGGATCTGCTCTCCAAGCGCCACCCCTGGATCTTCTCCGGGGCCCTGGCCGAGCCTGCTCCCGCGCCCGTGGTGCGGTTGGCCGATGCCAAGGGCCAGGTCCGGGCCGTGGGCACCGCCAGCGCCTCCAACCCCCTTGCCGTGCGGATCTTCCGCTTCGAGGAGGCGCCCCTGGATGAAGCCTTCTTCCGGGAGCGCCTGGAGTCGGCCCTGGTCCTTCGGGACCTCTGGGGACTGGAGGGGCCTTCGGCCGGATGCCGCTGGGTTTTTGGCGAAGGCGATGGGATGCCGGGCCTCGTGGTGGACCGCTATGCCGAGGCTCTGGTGCTCCAGGTGGGCACGGCGGGCCTGGAGGCCCTGCGGCCGGTATGGTGGCCGATCCTGGAAACCCTCGGCCGGCAGCGAGGCGTGAGCGCCTTCGTGGAGCGCAGTTCCTCCGGCCGCAAGGAGGAGGGCCTGACCCCCAGCAACCGCATCCTGAAGGGCAGCCTCGCGGGCCCCGTGACCGTGGAGGAAGGTCCGGCTCGGCTCCGGGTGGACCTCTTCAAGGGGCAGAAGACGGGTTTCTTCCTGGATCAGCGGGAGCACCGCCTGGCCCTGGGGCGCCTGAGCCGCGGGGCGCGGGTGCTCAATGCCTTCGGGTACACCGGGGGCTTTTCCATCCACGCGGGCCTGGGCGGCGCCGAAGAGGTGGCCACCCTGGATGTTTCGGCCCCGGCCCTGGATCAGGCGGAAGCCGACTGGGCCTTCAACGGACTGGACCCGGCCCGCCACCGGCGCCTCCAGGGTGATGCCTTCGAGTTGATGCGGGCCCTGGAGCCGGCCTCGTACGACCGCGTGGTGGTGGATCCGCCCGCCTTCGCCAAGACCCGCAAGGATGTGGAGGCGGCCTTCAAGGCCTACAAGGATGTGTTCCGCCTCGGCGCCCGCGCCACCACGCCCGGCGGCCTGCTCTGGTGCTTTTCCTGCTCCCAGCACCTGGATCGGACGCGCTTCCAGGAGGCCGTCTGGACCGCCCTGCTTGAGGCGGGCCGCGAGGCCCAGGTTCTGGC
>MWBB01000355.1 GCA_002068835.1 Acidobacteria bacterium ADurb.Bin340
CGGCTTCATGTCCGCCGCCACCACGGATACATCGAACCCGCCTCCAAGTTCGTGCCCGCTGATCTCCAGCGGCCCGAACTGCGCGCCGCCCCGGGGATCCAGGTAGCCGTTGTATTTCGGGATGGCGACAGGAACTGTCAATTGAACGGCGTTGCTTCCGATGGTGAGGGCCATGGTGAAGCGGCGCCCTTCGTAGTTGCCGGGCTCCAGCTGGATGCCCGCATCGCGGATCTCGTCCATCGTCAGGGGCGTGGAGGTGACGGAGGAGATGATCACCTGGCCGAGGCAGCGCACCTGGACCACCCGGGGCGTGGCCTCGTACAGGGTGCGTGCTCCGTCCACCACCCGAAGGTCCGAAACGAGGTAGTCGCCTTCCTGGGGAAGGCCCTGGACCAGCAGCCCGCCATCCAGGCTTCCATCCAGCCGTTGAGCGGAGAGTCCCGGACCGGAAAGGGTGGCCTCCAGCCGCGCCGTGGCCGGAACCCAGCCCGCCAGGGCGGCACCCGCCAGCCGCTGCCCTCCGAGCCAGGCGGTGACCGGAATGCGGAAGGGCGCATCCTGCGGCACATCGATGCGGGCCTGGGGGGCCTGGAAGGCCAGGCCGGCGAGGTGCAGTTCCGCGGTCGCCAGGGCCCCCGGCCGCAGCGCGGGCGTTCCGAGCGCGGATCCGAAGGTCCGCGAGCGGGTCAGGGAGAGGTTCAAACCCGCGACGCCGGTCTCCGCGCCCTCCAGGCTGGGCCCCAGGCAGCTCCCGAGGCAGGCCGTGCCCAGGAGCACAGCGGCTTTCAGCATGCGGCGGAGGGTCGACAAGGAGCGGCTCCTGAAGCAACGGGACGAGAGGTTTGGTTCCAGCGGGGCCCGCGCGGAGCGGTTTGGCGCTGGCGCAGATGCCGTTCCGGCCCCAACGGCCTTGAGGGCGGTTCACCTTGGGACAGGCCGCGCAAGGGGGCGGAAAGCGATCCCCTTGCGCCGGGGCCTTTCAAGTCTCGAGGGTCCGGAATGATCCAGAAATGAAGGATGCGAGAAATGCCAGGACCGCCCCGGGAGCGCCGGAGCGCCCAGGGGGACACTTCGTGCTGCATTCAATGAAGTTGCACACGATTGACGGGCGTCACACCCCCGGACCGGCCGCCGTGTCCCGCCTAGATCACGAGTTAAGTCAATACTTGCAGTCCGTACCGCACCGATCTATACATTTCGAATGCGCTCCCCGGCCCCCGCCCTGTCCTTGACCGATGCCCAGGCGCGTCAGCTCGAGGCCTGGCTCGCCTCCCGCCAGACCCCGGCCCCGGTGGCGCTGCGCTGCCGCATCGTGCTCCTGGCCGCCCAGGGGATGGCCAATGCCCACATCGCGGAACGGCTGGGCATCACCCGTCCGACGGTGCTGCTGTGGCGGAAACGGTTCATGGAGGGCGGACCGCAGGCCCTGCTGGGCGAGACCCTGGCCGGCGCGGGACCCCGGGTCGCCCGCCCCACGGCGCGCCGCGTGCTCCGGGTGCTGGAAGGGGCGAATGCGGAGGGCGGCCCCTGGACCGTTCGGCAGGTGGCCGAAGCCACGGGCCTCAGCCCCGCGACCGTCCACCGGGCCTGGCGCCACCATGGGATCAAGCCGCACCTCGTCACCGGCTTCCCCCTGGTCAAGGACCGGGGCTTCGCGGAAACCTTCCAGGACATCGTGGCGG
>MWBB01000356.1 GCA_002068835.1 Acidobacteria bacterium ADurb.Bin340
CCGCACCGGGTTCCCCAGGGTGGCCTGTTTCGCGGGAAGCGGCTTCCAATGAACCTTGCCGCCGATGCTAACCGGCGGCAAGTTCCGGGGAAAGCCAGCAACACTTTCCCATAAGGCTCAGCGCCCTCGTTCGACCCGCTCCCCGATAGAGTCCCCCCAAGTGGTGTAAGAGCCGAGGCCACATAGGTTGGCCACCGGGTCCGTAAGGTGAGTTTGCGGACTTACCGACGGAGGGACCGATGGCCATGGATAGGGTGTCGGGGCTGGAGGCCCTGAGCAAGGTGTTGGAGGAGGGGAATGGTGATTTTCTGCAGCGGGTGCTCGTGAGGGGGCTCCAGGCGGTGATGGAGTCGGACATCGCAGGGATCTGCCAGGCGGCGCCGGGCGAGCGGACGCCGATCCGGGAGAACCAGCGGAACGGCTACCGGGAGCGGGAGTTCCAGACGCGGCTCGGGGAATTGACGCTGCCCATCCCGAAGCTGCGACGGGGCAGCTACTTCCCGGCCTTCCTGGAGCCGAGGCGCCGCTGGGAGCAGGCCTTCGTCAACGTGGCAGCGGAAGCCTATGTGGTCGGCGTGAGCACCCGGAAGGTTGAGGCGCTCGTGGAGGCCCTGGGTTGCCGGGGGATGTCGAAGTCCGAGGTCTCCCGGCTGGCGCAGGAACTGGACGGGGAGGTGGAAGCCTTCCGGAACCGCCCGCTGGAGGGCCCTTTCCGCTACCTCTGGCTGGATGCGCTCTATCCGAAGGTCCGCGAGGGCGGGCGGGTGGTGGGGCTGGCGGTGATGGTGGCCATGGCCGTGAACGCCGAAGGGAAACGGGAAGTGCTGGGCCTGACCGTGGCCGAAGGCGAGATGGAAAGCGCCTGGTCGTCCTTCCTGGAGAGTCTCGTCCAGCGGGGGCTTTCGGGTGTGGAGCTGGTCGTCTCGGATGCCCATGCCGGGCTGAAGGCCGCGGTGCGGAAGGTGCTGAACGGGGTGACCTGGCAGCGGTGCCGGGTGCATTTCATGCGCAATGCCGCCGTGCGGCTGCCCAAGGCCGCGCAGGAGCAGGTGCTGGACCGGCTCAAACGAACCTTCCAGGCGCCCACGAAGGAGGAGGCTCAGGCCCTGATCGCCGCCCTGGCGCGGGACACGGAGCGCAAGCACCCCGGCTTCGCGGCCCTGCTGGACGAGGCCGTGGAGGATGTCACTGCCTTCATGGATTTCCCGAAGGTTCACTGGCGGAAGATCCACTCGACGAACGTGCTGGAGCGGGAGAATCGCGAACTGCGCCGCAGGGCCGATGTCGTGGGCATCTTTCCGAACCGGGCCTCCGTGCTGCGTCTGCTGGGGAGCCTGCTCCTCGACCAGCACGCCGAGTGGGTCAGCGCTCGCATCGCCTATGTCCGGATGGATGCATGAGGAGGGCTTGGTTCGAGCGCCCGCCCTGAACCCGGCCATGGACGGTGCCGGGCCCATGGACAACCTCCGGTTGCCCACAGCCCCTTGGAAAGCCCTTCGGCCTTTCCACACCGCCCACAGCCTGACGATCAGCAGCCGTACTTTGACAACCTTACGGATCCGGCTACGCCGGGCTTCCTACACCACTTGACGGGACACAGGCATGCGCTCTGGCCCCTCCGGATGCGGATGAAGCGTTGCCTGATGCGTGTCCAAGCGGATGCCGATGCCGATCGGA
>MWBB01000357.1 GCA_002068835.1 Acidobacteria bacterium ADurb.Bin340
CGACGCCCCCTACGATGCCCGCCCCCGCCTGCTGGATCTCTACCGTCAGAAATACGAGCGCCACCACGATCTGACACCCCATTTCGACCCGGAGAAAGGCCAACCCATCGGGCCCTGGGATTTCCTCTCCGTGCCCTTCGCCCAGCTGCAGCTCTCCTTCTCCGGTGGTGTGAACGCCACCGCCAATTTCTGGCTCCTCGCCTGGCGCGCAGCGGGCCAAAACTGGGAGGTCCCGCCCCCTCCTGCCGATGAGATCCCCTAGGAAGCTCATCCCAACGGAGCTATCTTTCATCATCCCTTTTCGCAAGGAGTCTCCCCGATGGCCTCCTACACCCGCCTCGGCTCTTTCCTTCTCGCCCACGAACTTGCCGCAGATCCCTTCGGCAAGGTCTACCGGGGTCTTGTCGTCGCGGGCAGCGGGCTGGAGCGCCATGTGCTGGTGCGGACCTTCTCGGAAGACATGAACGAAGCCGGCATCGGCGGCCGGATGGAGGAAGCCGGCAAGGTGGCGGCCCTGCTCGCGGGCCAGCGGGGCTTCGGCCACGGCTACAAGGTGGAGGGCGGCCGCCCGGCCTACGTGGTCTGCGACTACATCCCCGGCCGCAGCCTGGCCCAGATGATCGAGAAGGCCAAGCACGAGCAGATTCCCCTGGGCGTGGATCACGCGCTGTCCGTGCTCCAGGGCGTAGCCCAGGCCCTCGTCCAGCTCCACGGCAAGGGCGTCTCCCACGGCGTGCTCTCCCCCCACAGCGTCTGGGTGAGCTTCGAAGGCGCCACCCATCTGCTGGATGCCCCCTACGCCGCCCAGGCCAAGCCGCTCCTGGGGCGCGCCCCCATCGCCTCCGCAGCCCTCCAGCGCTACCGGCCCTCGGGCCAGGCCAGCCCCCTGCACCAGGATCTCTACGCCCTGGGCGCCCTGCTCTACGAACTGCTGACCCTGGACAAGCTGCCCACCTCGGACCTGATCCCCGCAACGCTGGGCAAGGCCACCCTCAAGGCCGCCCAGGAAGACAGCCCCATCCCCCCCGAGATCCTCAGCCTTCTCAAACGCCTGCTCCTGGTGGAACGCCCCTTCGAGAATCCCAGCGCCTTCAGCTCGGAGCTGGAGCGGGTGCTCTACGACGGCGATTACAGCCCCACCACCTTCAACATGGCCTTCTTCATGCACACCCTCTTCCGGGAGGAGAACGAGCAGGACACCCAGGCCATGAAGGCGGACCAGGCCGCCGATTTCAGCCCCTTCCTCCAGGACGAGCCCACCAAGCGCAAGATCTTCGAAACCGCCAGCGGCCAGACCTACACCAAGTACGTGGTCTGGGTGGGCGTCGCCGTGGCTGTGGTGGTGGCCGGCTTCGGCTACTTCGCCTGGTCCAGCATCCAGGAGCGCAAGAAGGTGCAGGCGGAACTTGCGGAACTGCAGCGGACCTTCTCCCAGAAGCAGGCGGAACTCATCGACCTTACCCGCCAGGGCCAGGCCCAGCGGGAAACGGTTTCCAAGCTGGAGGAGCAGAAGGCCAAGGCCAAGACCGCCGAAGAGAAGAAGCGCCTCGATGCAGAATTGGCCGCAGCCCGCGCCAAGGAAGCCCAGATCCAGCAGCAGACCCAGCAGACCCAGCAGTCCGTGGCCCAGTTGCAGCAGCGCACCCAGCAGATTGCCCAGAGTGCGGCGG
>MWBB01000358.1 GCA_002068835.1 Acidobacteria bacterium ADurb.Bin340
GGCCGCCATCCAGCGCCTGCTGAAGGAGGGCGCATCGGATCTCTACCTCAACACCGACGAGCCTCCCGTCATCCGGCGGGATGGCCGACTCGAACCCCTTGCGGACATGGCCCCCGTCGGAGCGAAGGATCTGATGGATCTCTTGCGGCCCTGGGTCCCCGCCAAGGCCCAGGAGGCTTTCCAGACTGGGCAGGATGTGGAGTTCTCGCACCTGGATCCGGCCCTGCCCTGTCGTGTGCGGCTGGGGCTCTACCACGATGCCAACGGCCCCTCGGCCAGCCTCCGGGTGATCCCGCGCCAGGTGCCGGAAGCCGCGGTCCTGGGCCTCAGCGAACCCGTCCGGCGCCTGGCCTGCCTCAGCCAGGGCCTGGTGCTGTTCACGGGGCCCCTGGGATCGGGCAAGACCACCACCCTGTCGAGCCTGCTGGATCTGGCCATCCGGAGCCGCAAGGATTTCGTGGTTTCCATCCATGATGCGATCGAATTCGAACTGGGCGGAAGCGGCAACGGGCTCGTGCGCCAGCGGGAGGTGGGCCGGGAAGGCCGCCGCCAGCATCAGGCCCTGCGCGCAGCCCTCCGGCAAGCTCCGGACCTGCTCGTGGTGGATGAGCTGAGGGATCCTGAAGCCATCGATCTGGTCCTCCAGGCCGCCCACGCAGGCCTGGTGGTTTTCGCGGTGCTCCGCACCACCTCCCTGGTGGACACCCTGGCCTTCCTGGTGGATGGCTTCCCGCGGGAGCGCCAGCCCGTGGTGCGCGCGCGGCTGGCCGGATGCCTCAAGGCCATCGTGGGGCACACCCTGCTGCGGCGACCCTCCGGTGGCCGATCCGCAGCCTTGGAAACCCTGTTCAACACTCCGGCCATCGCAGACCTGATCCGGGAGGACAAACTGGAGCAGGTTCCGGCAGCCATGCGCCAGGGCCGATACGGCCAGGTCCCCCACAACGAAGCCCTGCTCCAGCTCATCCGGAACGGGGGCGTGGAGCCCATGGAGGCCTACCTGCGCTGCCAGGATCGAGAGTCCTTCATTGCCGCATGCAAGAAAGCGGGGATCGAATTCGATCCCCGCCGGGAAGGACAGATCACGACAGACGTTTAGAGATCGCTGGTGCAGTGCTTGCAGCGCGTGGCCGCGGCGGGCACGGTTTCCAGGCACCGGGGGCAGGTCTTGGTGGGATCCGGCGCTGGGGCCTCGGCCTCACGCTTGCGCGTGAGGATGGCCATGCCCTTCACGAAGACCAGGAAGATCACCAGGGCGATCACCAGGAAGTTGAGGGTGGCGTCCAGCAGGGTGCCGACCTTGAAGGGCCCCAAGGCCCACTGCTCCCAGGCGATGTCCTTGGGCAGGGCCAGCTCCACCAGGGGCATCACCAGGCCCTTCACGAAGGCATCCACGATCTTGCCGAAGGCCCCGCCGATCACCACCGCGACGGCCAGGTCCACCACATTGCCCTTGGCCACGAAGGCCTTGAATTCACTCACCAGGGACATGGTCTTGCCTCCCGAACGGAAAAAGGCCGCCACCCCCGGAAAGGGAGCGGCGGCCGGGGTTCACAGTGTCACTGAGGATCCTGGACAGGCGTTTCCACCTTGCGGATCTCGACGTTCTTGCCGCTGGCCTTCACGTCGATCTCAACCCGGCGGTTCTTGGCCTGG
>MWBB01000359.1 GCA_002068835.1 Acidobacteria bacterium ADurb.Bin340
GAGCCGATCGAACAAAGGGGACTTCGCTCCTCGACAGCCCCGAGCCGTGCCGGTGCTCTCCGCCCGCACGCCGCTGGCCTGGGCCCCGGGGGAGGCTGCCGCCGGGTTCCGTTTCGAACTGAGGGGGCCGAAGGGGCCCGTGGTGGAACTCCGGACCGAAGGCGCCCAGGTCCGTCTTCCGGAGGCGATCTCCCTGGAGGAGGGCGTCACCTACACCTGGACGGCCACCGCCCTGCCGGAGCACCTGCTGGAGTCTCCCCAGAAGGGGAACCTCCGGCTGGCGCCCGCGGCCCTGCGCACCCGGATGGAGGAGGCTCGCCCCGCCGATGCCGCCTTCTTCGGTGAACGCCTGCTGTACGCCGCGCTGCTGGCCCAGGAGGGGCTGGTCCACGATGCCCGGCAGGCCTGGCTCACCCTGGCCCAGGAACGGCCGGAGGATCCCGTTCTGCGGCGCCTCGCCGGGATCCCCGGGGAACCCTGAGGGCCCAAGGCTATTCGGAGGCTTCGGGCAGGGGGTTGGGGGATGGGGCTTCGGGGGCGGCATCGCCCGAGGGCGCTTCCGCCGCCGGGGTTCCGGCCGGGCGCTTGCTGCGGCGGCTGCCGGCCTCGTCGGGGCGGTATTCCCGGGCTGCGGCATCCAGGATGCCGTTCACGAACTGGGTGCCCTCCGCATCGCTGAATTCCTTCACGATCTCCAGGGCCTCGTTGATGATGATCGGGAAGGGCGTCTCCTTCTGGAACACCAGTTCGAAGAGTCCCAGGCGCAGCAGGTTGCGGTCCACGGCAGCCATGCGGTGCAGCTTCCAGTGCTCCGCGTAGCGCTGGAGAACGCCGTCGATCTCCTCCAGGTGGCCGTGGACGCCATCCACCAGCCGACGGGCATGGTAGAAGGCATCCCGGTTCAGGTCCTGGATGGCATTGAAACCCGCGAAGACCTCATCGGGCGCGTAGCCCGTGACATCCATGGCGTACAGCATCTGCAGGGCGTACTCGCGCCCCCTGCGGCGAACTCCCATCTACTTCCCCTTCCGGTCGAGGCCACGCCAGAGATCCACCATCTCCAGCAGCGATTGGGCCGCCTCCCAGCCCTTGTTGCCCATCTTGGTGCCGGCCCGCTCGATGGCCTGCTCCACGGTGTCGGTGGTGAGCACGCCGAAGACCACGGGCACGCCCGTTTCCAGCGCCACCTGGGCCGTGCCCTTGGTGACTTCCGCCGCGATCATGTCGAAGTGCGGGGTGCCCCCGCGGATCACGGCGCCCAGCACCACCACGCCCGCGTAGCGGCCGCTGCGGGCCACCTGGAGCGCCACCTGGGGCAGCTCGAAGGAGCCGGGCACCTTGAACACATCGATCTGGGAGGCGCTGCCGCCGTGGCGGAGGATGCAGTCCGTCGCGCCGCCCACCAGGCGTTCCACGATGAACTCGTTGAAACGCGCCGTGACCAGGGCGTAACGATCGCCCTTCTCGACGCGGAGCTGTCCCTCAAAGATCGCCATGAAACCCCCCGAGAGGTGGTTGTGAGGGACTGACTTTAGCACACTTCAGGGGCGGCCCTGGGCCTCCGGCCCGTCGGAGGCCGCCGGGGCGGGCCTTTCCAGCGCCACCCGGCCCCGGGCGTCCAGCGTGAACGAGAAGGGAGGCTCCGGCGGCAGGCGC
>MWBB01000360.1 GCA_002068835.1 Acidobacteria bacterium ADurb.Bin340
CCAGGATCCCCACGTTCTTCTTCTTCACGGGCGTCCACGGCGACTACCACCGGCCCACGGACACCCCCGACCGCCTCAACTATCCGGGCATGGCGAAGGTGGCCAGCTTCGCCATGAAGGTGGTGCGGGACCTGGCCGATGCCCCGGAACTCCCGGCTTTCGACCCGGAAACAGCCAAGCTCCCGACGGGTTCCGGAAGTCCCGTGAGGGTCGCCTTCGGCTCCATTCCGGATTTCGCGGAACACCCCAAAGGGTTCCGCATCAACGGCACCACGCCGGGCTCCCCTGCGGAAGGGCTGGGCCTCAAGGCCGGAGATGTGATCACGAGCTTCGGCGGCCGTCCCATCCGCACCCTCTACGACTTCCAGGAGGCCCTGAGCGCCTTCAAGCCCGGCGACACCGTGAAGGTGCAGTGGCTGAGGGGCGAGGCATCCCTGGAAGGCCAGGCCGCGCTGCGCGGCCGCTGATCCATGCGTCCCCCGGTTCCGGAAGGATTCCCGACGGACCTCCATGTGGTGGATCGCCCCGAGGCCGCCCTGCTGCCTCCAGGCCCCTGGATCCTGGTGGGCGATCCGGCGGTTCGCGAGCACTGGCAGGCGTGTGGCCTGCCGGAACCCGCGGGCAGCCGATGGGTCTCCGTGGATGAATCCACCAAGCGCCTGTCCACCCTGGAGCCCTGGCTTGAGGCCTGGGCCGCCCTGCCCCTGCACCGGAACGCCTGCATTGTGGCGGTGGGGGGGGGCGTGCTCACGGATCTGGCAGGCCTGGCGGCATCCCTCTTCCTCCGGGGCGTGGCCTGGCACGCCTGGCCCACCACCCTGCTGGCCCAGGTGGATGCGGGCCTGGGCGGCAAGACGGCCGTGAACCTCTCCGCTGGAAAGAACCTGGCCGGGGCCTTCCATCCCCCGGAACGCATGGTGGTCTGCCGGAGCTTCCTGGACACCCTTCCTGCCCGCCAGCTGGCTTCGGGCCGCTGGGAGTTGGTGAAAACGGCCCTCCTGGAGGGGGATGGTTCCTGGGCGGAGGCGCTGCTGGCCCTTGAGCGGCCTTTGGAAGGGGATCTGGTCCGGGCCCTGGGGATCAAAGCGGACATCGTGCACCGGGACCTCACCGAACAGGGTGAGCGGCGCCTTCTGAACCTGGGCCACACCCTGGGGCATGCCCTGGAGGCCGCCTCCAGCTTCCGCCTCCTCCACGGGGAAGCCGTGGGCCTGGGGACCCTTGCGGCCTGCCTCCTGGCGGAGCGGCGTGGGCTGGCCCCCTTCCCGGCTTCCCTTCGCCGGGCCCTGGCGGAAGCCCTGCGCCCCCTGCGCGGCGTCCTTCCCCCCTGGGAGGCCTGTCGTCCCTGGCTGGTGCGGGACAAGAAGTCCGCAGGGGCGGCGGACGGGGCGGTACACTGCATCCTGCCCCGCCCCGGGGCCCGGGCCGAGGTTCACCTCCTTGCTCCGGACGCCTGGGCCCCTGCCCATGCGGATCTGACCCGGCTCCTCGACACCCCCTGGAACGCGCTGTGACTCCTGCCTGCCCCCTCCTTCTCGCCCTTTTTCTCGGGGCATCCTTCGGCCAGGCCCAGGGCGACGACGCCCGCGCCCTGCTGCTCCAGGGACGCGCCCTCCAGCGCCGGGGCGGTGGAAACGATCCCGCGGCGGCCGC
>MWBB01000361.1 GCA_002068835.1 Acidobacteria bacterium ADurb.Bin340
GACGATGTGGTCGTCACCGCCGCGGGCCACCGCAACCTAACCCGCGAACACCTGGCCGATTGAGGGCACGCATGAACCACCTGCTGCGCCCCCTGCCCGCCCTCCTGGTCCTGGCGGCCCCTCTGGCCGCCCAGGAGGCCGGGAAGCTCACCCTGGAAGCGATCTTCCACCCCACGAAGAAGATCGCCTTCCTGACGCCCCCCTCGGCCCGGTGGACCTGGATGCCCGACAGCACCCTGCTGGAAACCCGCACCGAGAAAGGCCTCACCCACCTGAACCGCCTGGATGCCGCCGGAAAGGCCACGCCGGTCTATACCGCCGAGGTGCTGCCCGAAGCGCTCCGCAAGGCCGGCATGACCGAAGCCCAGGCCAAGCAGGCCGCCGGGCGGGGCCCGCTCGGCTGGAACCCGACCTTGGACGCCTTCCTGGTGAAGGGGGGCGAGGATCTCTACCTGGTGCGCACCGCCGGGCCCGCCGCCACGCGCCTCACCACGGATGGCGCCGCGCGGGAGGTGCCCACCTTCAGCCCCGACGGAAAGCACCTCGCCTTCCTCAAGGGCAACGACCTCCATGTGCTCGATCTGGCCACGGGCGCCGAAAAGGCCCTCACCACCGGCGGCAGCGAAACCCGTTTCAACGGTCGGCTGGACTGGGTCTACGACGAGGAGGTGTATGGCCGGGGCAGCACCCGGGCCTTCTGGTGGGCGCCGGACAGCCGCAGCCTCGCCTTCCTCAGCTTCGACCTGAGCAAGGTTCCCGTGCACACGCTGGTGGATGACCGTTCCCACCCCCAGAAGACCGTTCCCATCCGCTACCCCAAGGCCGGCGAACCCAACGCCACCGTGACCCTGGGCCGGGTGGACTTGAACGGCGCCCTCACCTGGATGACGGATCCCCACCCCGGCACCGAAACGCTCATCGTGCAGGTGGGCTTCGATCCCCAGGGTCGCCTCCTGGCCGCCTGGCAGGACCGCATCCAGACCTGGTTCGAGCTGCGCCGCTTCGAGGGCGTCGAAGGCAAGGTGCTGGTGAAGGAGCGGAGCAAGGCCTGGCAGGAGCGCCTGCCGCTGCCCCGCTACCTGAAGGACGGCAGCTTCCTCTGGCAGTCGGACCGCAGCGGCTTCCGGCACCTCTACCACCTGGATGCCGAAGGCCGGGAGCTGCGGGCCCTCACGAGCGGGGACTGGGATGTGCGCGACCTGCTGGCGGTGGACGAGAAGGCGGGCAAGGCCTTCTTCAGCGCCACGGAGCGCAGCCCCATCGGCCTGGACGCCTACGCCGTGGACCTCAAGGGCAAGCGCGCCAATGCGGGTTTGAAGCGCCTCACCGCCGAGTCCGGCACCCACATGGTGCAGTTCAGCCCCGACGGGAAGCGGTTCCTGGCCCGCTGGACCAACAGCACCACGCCCACCCAGACCCGCCTCCAGGATGCCGCGGGCGCCCTGCTCCGCACCCTGGACGCCCCGGCCACCGAAGCCCTGTCGAAGCTGAAGCTGGGCAAGGTCAGCTTCCAGACGATCCAGGCCCGGGATGGCCATCCCCTTCAAACCCGGCTGATCTTCCCGCCGGATTTCGACCCCGCGAAGCGGTACCCCGTCTTCCAGGAGATCTACGGCGGGCCCGGAACGCCCACCGTGC
>MWBB01000362.1 GCA_002068835.1 Acidobacteria bacterium ADurb.Bin340
AGGGGTGGCTGTTCCAGGGCGGCCTCCAGGCCGCGGTGGAAGATCAGGATCAGCACCTGCTCGGACCAGCGCCAGAGGATGCCGGATTTGGCCAGCCCGTCGCTGGTCCAGGTATCCGGCGCAGGCCCATGGATGCCAGCAGGAAAGGTGAGCCTCAGCACCCAGGTACCCGCTTCATCGGCCCACTCCCCGTGCACCGTCTGGCCCGAGGCCAGCCCCAGGAACATGGGTTCCACCAGCCCCATGACCGCCTGGGGCGCCAGGGTCCCGGCCATCCAGATGGATCCCTCCGGGGGTTCCGGGAGAACCAGGGACGCACCCCGGATGCGGAGAAGGGACTGCCAGGGGCCGTCCAGCTGCTGCTGGAATTCAGCAAGGGTGGAAGCTCCGGCAGGCTCCTGATGGACCTCCAGCCGGCTTTCCTGGAACCCGGTGGCCACCAGCCCCTGGAGGCGCTGGACCTGATGCCTCAGGCCCTCCGCGTGATCCCCCTGGGCCCGTTCGGCATAGGAGAGGATCCAGCGGAGGCAGGACTCCATTCCCGCCAGCACATGGCCGGTGCGCTCCGCCAAACGCTCATTGAGGCTTTTGAGCCGCAGCAATTCCCCCTGGACCTCCGCCTGCCCCAAGGCTTGGCGGGCCAACTGGGCATTGCGGTAGGCCACGGCCCCCTGGCGCACGAAGGCCTGGAACATCGCCAGGTCGAAACGGCTGAAGGGCCGGCCTTCCCCGAAACGATCCAGGTACACCACCCCCTGGACCTCTCTATCAAAAACCAGGGGGGCGCACAGGAGCGCGCCGCGGTGCAGCTCCAGCAGACTTTCGCCTCCGAACCGGGGATCCTCCAGAGGGGCGTTGGACAGCACCGCCGTGGCCTCCTGGACCACATAGGCCAGGACCGACCGCGAGAGGCCGGTGTGTTCCACCACCTCCCCAACCCGATGGGCCGTCTGCCACGATCCGTCGGGCCGGTGCAGCATGACGAATCCCCGGTCTCCCTGGAACAGGGTCAGGGCACCGTTGAGCAGACTGCGGAGCAGTCCCGAGGCGGTGCCTTCCTGAAGCAAGGTTTCCGTGGAGCGGTGCAGCAGGTCCAAGCCCTGGATCAGCACCAGCGCCTGGGCCGGTTCCGGGCGGACCTCCTGGAACAGGCCTCCCACGCGTTCTGCAAACAGTGCGTCATCCAGGCCCGGAAAACCGAGGGTGAACTGCAGGCCCAGATCCCCCAGGCGGAGGGCGTCACCGTCCTCCAGCGCGTTGCCCAGCAGACCGCTCAGGGGGAGTTCGTTGAGCCAGGTGCCGTTCTTGGATCCCAGATCCCGGACCCACCACCCGCCCTGCCCCGTGGGAAGCACCTCGGCGTGATGCCTGGAAACCCCTTCGGCCATGGGAAAAGCCAGACCGTGGCTGTCGGCATCCCGGCCGAGGATGCAGGGGCCCTCAAGGCGATGCCGTTTCAGTTCTCCCCGTTCTCGCCACGATAGGTATGGCACACGCTCCCCCGTGGGGAACGTATCGGCCGATCATCGCTCGGGTAAAGGAAAGCGCGTGGGACGGGTGCGGCTGGGCCGGAAGACCAGCAGGGTGTGTCCGATGGTCCAGACATGCTGGAGGCCTTCGATCCTGCGTTCCAGCA
>MWBB01000363.1 GCA_002068835.1 Acidobacteria bacterium ADurb.Bin340
CCACGAGCCGGCCTTCCGGCGGGATGCCATGATCCTGCGCCATGCGGATGGGCGGGCGCTGCTGGATCGCTGGAGGCCCTGCCTGGAGCTTTCCGAGGGCCAGTGCCAAGCCATGGCCGATGTCTTCCGGGCCGCGGCAGAGGATGCGGAATGCTTTCCGGAGGCCTGCGACGCGCTGCGGGAAACCCGGAAAGTGGCGCGCCTGGGCCTGCTCTCCAACACCCAGAGTTTCGATCTGGATTTCCTGGATCGCCTGGGCATCACGGAGCTGATCCCCAACCGTTTCCTCAGCGCGGAAATGGGCGTGCTCAAGCCGGAGGCTGCAGCCTTCGAAGCCGTGCAGCAGCGCCTGGGGCTTTTCCCGGGCCAGCTGGCCATGGTGGGGGATTCCTGGAACGACGATGTGCAGGGGGCGCTGGCGGCGGGCTGGACGGTGCTGTGGCTCAACCGGACCGGGCGCCCCCGGCCGGAGCATGACCCGGAGGCGGAGTTGGTGGAGATCCAGGATCTCGCCCAGGTGCCCGAGGTGGTGGTCCGCCTCCAGGCCGGGGCCCGGTGCAGCACCTGCCTGGGGTGATCCACCGGCGCATCCGGCCCGCGCTATGATGCCGACATTCCCCGTCGTTTCCCTCGGAGGTTTCCCATGACGATGACCGTGGACACGATCCTGGCCGAAGCCAAGAAGCGCATGAAAACGTCCATGGAGACGCTCCACAAGGAGCTGGCCACCGTCCGCACGGGCCGCGCCAACGCCTCGATCCTGGATACGGTGCAGGTGGAGTACTACGGGTCCCACATGCCCCTCAATCAGATCGCCGGGGTGAGCGTGCCTGAGCCCTCCATGCTGGTGATCCAGCCCTTCGACAAGGGCGCCATGAAGGCCATCGAGACCGCCATCCTCAAGAGCGAACTGGGCCTCAATCCCGCCAACGATGGCAACGTGATCCGCCTTCCGATCCCTCCGCTCACGGAGGAGCGCCGCAAGGAGCTCACCAAGGTGGTCAACAAGATGGGGGAGGAGATCAAGACCGCCATCCGCAACGTGCGCCGGGATGCCAACGAGGACGTGAAGAAGCTGGAGAAGGACAAGAACGCCCACATCAGCGAAGACGCCGCCAAGAAGGCGCTGGAGGACATCCAGAAGCTCACGGACCAGTTCGTGAAGGAGGTCGAGGAGACCGTGAAGCACAAGGATGCGGAGATCCTCAAGGTCTGAGTCCCTTCCGTTGCAACGGGAATGCGGCCCTGCGGGGCCGTTTTCCGTTCCCTTCATGGCAGGATCGAGGATGTCCAAGGCGCTCCCATGCCCGAACCCCCCATCCTTCTTCTGCTCATCCTGGCCGCCTTCCTGGCCGGTTTCGTGGATGCCGTGGTGGGCGGAGGGGGGCTCATTCAGCTGCCGGCCCTGATGCTGGGACTCCCCGCGAACACGCCCATCACCACCATCCTTGGCACCAACAAGGTGGTCTCCTTCACGGGCACTTCCCTGGCTTGGGGCCAGTTCCTGCGTGCCCGGGTGCTCTCCCGGCGGGAGATGGTGGCGCCGGTGCTGATGGCCATGGCGGGCTCCTGGGGCGGCGTGGCCCTGGCCTACCTGCTGGAGGGCCGCTTCGAGGCCTGGTTCCG
>MWBB01000364.1 GCA_002068835.1 Acidobacteria bacterium ADurb.Bin340
CCCCGCCGCGTCATCCAGTTCGCGGTCCTGGACAAGGCCACCTTCGGCTCCAGCATCGAGGTGGGCGATGAAGCAGTGAAGGCCGCCTACGAATCGAAGAAGGCCCAGTACACCGAACTCAAGGCCAGCCATATCCTGCTGAGGGCGGAATCCGAAGCCCAGTACGAATCGGCCCTCAAGGAAGCCGAGGCCCTGCGGACCAAGCTGGTGGCCAAGCCCGGCGATTTCGCCGCCGTGGCGGAGGCCCAGAGCCAGGATCCCACCGCCAAGGCCAATCGCGGAGATCTGGGGTGGTTCCGCTCCGGCACGATGGTGAAGCCCTTCGAGGATGCCGCCATGGCCTTGAAGCCTGGGGAGATCAGCGAACCGGTGCGCACCCAGCACGGGATCCACCTCATCCTGCTTGAGGGGCGCCGCACCAAGAGCTTCGAGGAGGCTCGGGAGGAACTGAAGGCCCAGCTCATCCAGGATCGCTATGTGGCCAAGGCCAAGGAGCGCCTGGAACAGCTCCGCAAGCGCGCGGGGGAGCGGGGTGATCTGGCCGCCGCTGGCAAGGCCCTGGGCCTGAAGGTGGAAACCAGCCAGCCCTTCCTCAATGAACCGGGCACCGTGGTGAAGGGACTGCCCGAAGCGGGTCTGCTCATCAACGAAGCCTTCGCCCTCAAGGTGGGCCAGGTATCCAAGCTGGAGCAGGCGGGCGAGCGGTTCGTGGTCTTCCGGGTGGTGGAGGAAAAGCCCGCTGCAGTCCCCCCCCTGGCGGAAATCCGCGACAAGGTGCTGGCTGCCTGGCGCCACGAGGAGGCCCGGAAGGCCCTTCGCGGCAAGGGGGAAACGGTTGTCGCATCGGGGGATCTGGCCGCGCTGGGCCCCGTCAAGACCCAGGAAGCCGCAGCCCTTGGCACCCTGGGGGAACTGGCCCAGCACCCGGGGATCCGCCGGGCCCTGCTGGCCACGGCCGAAGGCCAGCTCACCCCCCTGCTCTGGAATCCCGATGGCCAGTTGTGGGTGGCCCGCATCAAGACCCGCACGCCCGCCCCGGCGCTGACCTTCGAAAGCCGGCAGACGCTCGTGCGGGAACTCCAGGCCCAGGTGAGCCAGCGCCTGCTGGGCGCCGAGATCCAATCCCTGGAGGCCGAAGGCATGAAACACCAGGGATTCAGCTCCTTCCGGGGCCGTCTCAAGGGGATCTGGATCAACCCTGCCTATCAGCAGGCCGGGCTGCCCCAGTAGGCAGCCGGGGAACCGCGGCGAAGGCGGATTCCAGGTCCTTCGCCGCGGACCACTCCCCGCAGTGGGCCACTCGGCCTGCCTCCAGGTGCAGCACCCGGGCGCAGGTCCGACGGGCGCCCAGGAGGTCATGGGTCGCGATCACCAGGGCCACGCCCTGGTCCTGGAGGGCCGCGAGGGTCTGATCCAGGTGAAGGCTCAGTGGCGCATCCAGACCTGCATGGGGTTCGTCCAGCACCAGCAGGGACGGGCGCACCGCCAGGGCCCGGGCCAGAGCCAGGCGCTGGGCCATGCCGCCGGAAAGGTGCGGTGGCCGCAGGTCCAGAGCCTCCAGGGCGAGGCCGGCCCGCCGGGCCGCTACTGCGGCCCGTTCCTGCCTGTCGGCGGGTT
>MWBB01000365.1 GCA_002068835.1 Acidobacteria bacterium ADurb.Bin340
CGACCTGCCCCTGGGCTTCCAGCCCGTGGCCACGGAAACCCACCCTTTCGACGTCATCACCCCCATCCGCAATGCCAACCGCCAGATCATCGGCGAAAAGGCCCGACAGACCCTGGACCTGCCCGCCTTCCTCACATGGAAGGAGAAGGACCTCGTCACCGCTCCCCTGGGATTCCTGGTGGATGCCATCTTCGCGGACGAAGTGCGCCCCATCCTGGAGCGCCACGGACTGAAGGTGCTGCCCGGCTCGGCCCGCCCGCGGCATGGCCGGGTGATGCATTTCCATGAAACGGGGCGGGAGCTTTCCAAGGATGCCTTCCAGGGGGTTCATCCCCTGACGCTTCGAGGCGCATGGCAACCCGAGCCCCAGGCGAAGCCGCACATCCTTCCGTGGCGGTCCGAAGACCTGGATCGGGCCCTGTGGGTGCCCCTGGACCAGCCCCTGGGCCGCCTGGCCTTCTACCTCCTGGATCCCCGCAGCCCCGACGGGTTGGTGTACTGGGGCGCCATGCAGTCGGCCCTGGTGCGCTCGCGCCTCATGTGGGGCGAACCGCCCCGCTTCCCGATCCTGGCCCTTTTCGGCGGCACCGGACCTCGGCCGGCTTCCGATGGGCCGTCTGAACAGGCCGTTCGCCCCGAAGGAAAGCACGAATAGGCGTCTTAACAAGTTTTAACAAAGGGCATGCCTCCGGTCTTGAGGTAGCCTCTAGAGGCCCGATCCGACCTGCGGCCGGGCCTTGACCACCCTTGGTCTTTCACAACTCCCCATCCTTTGGAGGCACCATGGTCCACTCGCCTGGACGAGGCCTCGTCGCCGCGCTGGTTGTCGCGGCGCCGCTGCTGGCCCAGACCGTTCCCGTCAAGGAACACACCCTTTCCAACGGCATGCGCCTCCTGATGGTGGAACGGCACGATCAGCCCTCCATCGCCTGCGGCTGGATGGCCCGGGTGGGAAGCGCCAACGAACGCCCCGGCATCACGGGCCTGGCCCACCTCTTCGAACACATGATGTTCAAGGGGACCACGACCATCGGCACGAGCAATGCCAAGCGGGATGCGGAGCTGAACGACCTCCAGGACAAGGTCCAGGCCGAGATCCGGAAAGAGATCGACATCCTGCGGGAGAAGCAGCGTCGG
Source organism: Acidobacteria bacterium ADurb.Bin340 (assembly GCA_002068835.1). Taxonomy (GTDB): domain Bacteria; phylum Acidobacteriota; class Holophagae; order Holophagales; family Holophagaceae; genus MWBB01. The sequence continues at coordinate 1,138 of MWBB01000365.1, forward strand.
GGCGAGATCGCCGACATGAACGATCCCAAGGTCCGTTCCGAGCGGCACCAGAAGCTCCTCGCCGAATTCGACGCCCTGGTGAAGGAGCAGCGCAGCCTCATCGTGAAGGATGAGCTGGACAAGGTCTACAAGCAGGCCGGCGCCACGGGGCTGAACGCCAACACCAGCAACGACCGGACCTTCTACCACATCACCGTGCCCTCCAACAAACTGGAGCTCTGGGCCTGGCTGGAGTCCGACCGCCTGAAGAACGCCGTGTTCCGGGAGTTCTACAGCGAGCGCGACGTGGTGCTGGAGGAGCGCCGCCAGACCTCCGAAGCCACCCCCACGGGCCGGTTCATGGAAGCCTTCTTCGCCATGACCTGGATCGCCCATCCCTACCACTGGCCCGTCATCGGCTGGTCCAGCGACATCCGCCAGGTCACCCGCGAGCAGGCCAACGAATTTTTCAGCACCTACTACGCCCCCAACAACATCA
>MWBB01000366.1 GCA_002068835.1 Acidobacteria bacterium ADurb.Bin340
TCGGCGCTGGGCTCGCTCACCAGCAGGATGTCGGCGCCGCGGATCTTGTGGGTGTGGATCTGGCTGATGGTGATGCGGCTGTCGCGCTCCTCGGGCGGGCACACGAAGAGCAGCGGGTAGTTGGAGAAGTGCTGCTCCACCAGCTCGGGGAAGGCTGCGAGGGTCGCCAGGCCGCCCTCGAAGGACCGGCCGTCACGCCGGGCTTCATAGGCTTCCAGCAGGTTCGCCAGATCGTGGATGGAGAAGAGGGTGTTCTTCCCCAGGATCGTGTTGGGCCCGTGCTTGAACTCCGCGGCGTCATAGCCTTCGGCATGATTCAGCACCACCTCGCGGATCTTCAGGGCCCCTTCCCGGGCCAATCCGATGAGCCCCGTGCCCAGGATGTGGAGGCTGGGTTCCAGGTAGAGCCGCTGGGCCGTTGCCTCAACGGCCGCCCCGGTGGTGGCCAGGGTCCGCCCCACCAGTTCCTTCACCTGCTCCAGGCGGGCCACCACCTGGCGCTCCGGCAGGCTGAAGGAGGCGGCGATCAGGTAGAGGATGGCGATCTGGTTGAGGAAGCTCTTGGTGGCCGCCACGGCGATTTCGGGGCCGCAGAGGATGGGCAAGTAGAACTCCGACAGTTCCTGGGGGATGCGGCTGTTCTCGTTGTTCACCAGCGAGATGCGGCGCAGCCCCGGCACCCGGGCCCGCACATCCTGGAAGATGTCCACGAGATCCTTGGTTTCCCCGGACTGGGTGATCCCGATGAGCAGATCCCGGCTGTTGAGGCCGTTGAAATACATCGAACGGAACATGCCCGGGTTGCAGGGGAAGACTCCGAGACCCGCCAGATTGTTGAAGAAATACGCCGCCGTGAGGGCCGCGTGGTACGACGTGCCCGAGGCCACCAGGAAGATGCGACCGCCCTCCTTCTGGGCCTGACGCAGGGCTTCCACGAGGTCCCGGAGGTGGCGCGTCACCCGCCGCTGTTTCTTCCACACGAAGAGCAGGTCGAAGAGGGCCAGGCTGCCCCAGGTGCCGGGCCGCAGGCGCTCCAGGTCCAGCAGGAGCTGGCGCTCGTCGGATACCGGCTGGCCCCGGCGGGCCCGGAACACCTCGCCGTGGGGTTCCACCCGGGCCGCCAGTTCCCGGTGCACCGGATCCACCAACAGGGCATCCAGGGCAACGGCCAGGGCCTCCTCGTCCGCCGCATCGTAGAGGCCCAGCACCTTGTCCACCAGGGTCTTGCACAGGTCCTTGCGGTCCTCGAAGGCCGCGAACAGGCCTTCGGTCTGGGGATCCCGGAAATAGGCGCGGAGTACCGCATCCAGGTTCTCCGGGGAGGAGGCGATCTCCTGATCCATGAAGTAGCGGAACGGCTCCCGCAGGCCCGTATCCCGTACGTTGAGCTTGGACCGCTTGGGCCGCGGCGTGCTGAAGGCCAGGGGTCCCGCCAGGGGGAACACGAGGTAGTCCCGCTCGGTGAACCAAAGGCCCTCGCCTTCCGCCAGCGGAATCAGCATGCGGGTCTTGGAGAGCACCGAGGTGAGGTCGCTGGAAACCACCACGAAGGGGCCGTGGGCATCCTGGCCGATACCCGCGTAGAGGCTCGAACCGCTCTTCACCGCCACGA
>MWBB01000367.1 GCA_002068835.1 Acidobacteria bacterium ADurb.Bin340
ATAGCGGGGCGGCGGTTTCGATGGCCCAGGCAGCGGCGAAGCTCATGTGGTCCGAGCCCCCCACCGCCATGCCCAGGTCTCCGGCGATGGCGAGGCTCTTGGGTGCGAAGGACTTGGCCCGTTCCAGGGCAGACTTGGGGGCCCCCAGCCCACCCATCAGGAGCGTGGGCTTGGCCGGATCCAGCCGTCCCACCATGTCGAAGTTCACCATGAACTTCACGGAAGGCAGGGGAAGGGTTGGGTTCTGGATCCAATGGGCGCTGCCCAGGAGACCTTCCTCCTCGCCAGGAACATGGAGCAGCACCACGCTTCGTCTGGCTGGGCGCCGCTTCAGGGTTCGGGCCAGTTCCAGCACCATTGCGGTTCCGCTGGCGTTGTCATCGGCCCCCGGATGGACCTTCCCGCGGCCAGCGTCTCCGGCCCGGCTGTGGCGTTCCCCCAGGCCCAGGTGGTCCAGGTGGGCCGCCAGCACGATCGCTTCGTCCTTCAGGCGCGGATCCCGGCCTGGAATGCGGGCCACCACGCTGGGCAGCTTGGCTTCTTTGCGCTCCAGGCGCAGGGCAAGGCTGAGGTGGGACCAGGGCGCGTAGGAATAGTCCCGGCTCCGGGGGCCCTTGCCCGCGGCGAGCTCGGCGGCCCGCTGGGGCAGATCCGCGCAGGCGCTTTCCAGCGCCCGGAGCGGCATCGACAGCACCGGGATCCGGAACTGGCTGGGCCCCTCCTCCCGGGCCAGGGGCCGGGGAAGATCGCCTTCCTCGATGAAGATGACCGCTGAGGCACCGGTCAACTGGAGGTGTTGGACACGGGCCAGCACACCGCGATCGCGCAGGGAAACCCCCGCGAAGGCCGGCAGATCCGGGACCTTGCGGAGCACCATCACCACCCGGCCTCGCAGGGAGAGGTCCGCCAGGTCGTCGTGGTCCGGAGTGGTCAGGCCGTAGCCGGCGAAGACCAGGGCCTTGGGGGCGAAATGCTTGTCGCCGCTGAAACCGTAGGCTTCCACATCCACACCCCACTGGAGGGTGCGAACCGGCAGATCGCCGTGGCCGAGCCTCGCCGTGGCTTCCACCCGCTCCACCCGGTGGATGAAGGGGATGCGCTGCACCTCCGGTCGAAGGCCCAGGGAACGGTAAGCCTTCACCAGATGTTCCGCCGCGGCCTCCAGGCCAGGGGTTCCGTTGCCGCGTCCTTCCAGCCGGGGGCTGGCCAGGATGGCCACATCCCGGCGCAGTCGGCTCTCTGCGGAGGACTGGGCAGAGAGAAGGCCCGGGAGGGTCAACAGAAGGCAGAGCAGGCGGCGCATGGGATCCTCCGGAAAAAGCGGGTGGCTCAGAGGCTTTCGCGCCAGTCGTCCGGATCCTCTCCGGCGGCCTTGCGGAAGGCGCTGATGTGCTGGTCCAGTTCGATGAACCGGTCAGCGGCATCCAGGGTGCGGTTGGCCATGGCGCTGCGGAAACCGGCGACTTCCACCCGCACACCCTTCTGGGCCAGGGCCTGCAGCGGGTAGGCGAAATCATCGTCGCCGCTCACCAGCACGATGAGGTCCACCTTGTCGGCGTAGGACATCATGTCGGTGGTGATCTCCACCTCCAGGCGGGCCCGCCGGGAGCC
>MWBB01000368.1 GCA_002068835.1 Acidobacteria bacterium ADurb.Bin340
GGGCCGGGACCGATCGGGGGCTGGCCTGCTGGGAGGGGCAGCGTTGGCGATCCCTTCCGGAAACCGCCGATTTCACGGCTCAGAGCCTGCTGCCGCTTCCGGGAGGAGGGCTGCTGGCCGCCGGAACCTCCAGCCGTCTGCTCCACGTGGGATCGGGCCAGCGCAGAGCCACCCCTTACCCGGGCCCGGACAAGCCCGGTGAATCGGGAGGGCTCCGGCTCTTCGCGGACGGAAAGGGGGGCTTCTGGGCCTTGGGGGCGGCCCTCCACCGACTGGAGATGACGGCTTCGGGCCCCCGTTTCGTGGATCGAATCCCACTGCCCGAGGCCTCGGGGGTTTCGGATTTCCTGGGCGTCACGGACGACGGACGCCTCTGGTTCGTGGGCCTGGCCGGTCTGGTGGAATGGCACCAGGGGCGCTGGCAGCACTGGGGCCAGCGGGACGGGCTCCGGTCCGATGCGGTGGGATCGATGGCGGCGGCTCCCGATGGGACCCTCTGGATCACCTACCAGAATGCAATGGGGTTGACCCGGGCCCGGCGCACGGCGGTGGGGCTCGAAGTGCTGGGGCATCTCACCGCCGCCCGGGGGGAGCTGCCCACGGATGGGGTCTTCAGCGCCCATCCGGATCCGGAAACCGGGGCCCTGTGGTTGCTTACCAATCTGGGGGTGGTTCATCTCGAACAGGGGCGATGCGAACTGTTCGGCCGACCTGCGGGACTCCTCAATCCCGACATGGTCCAGGGCGCCTTCCATGCGTCTCCGGATGGCCTCCGATGGTTCGGCACCTCCGGAGGGGTGGCGATCTTCGATCCGGCGGCGCTTTCAGGGCGAACGCCCCTGCTGCCGCCGGTGGTGTCCGATCTGCGGGTCGGAGGGCGGAGGGTCGAAGACATGGGCGTCGGCGTACGGATTCCCCCCGGGGCCTCATCCGTCGATCTGCTGCTGGGGAGCCTCAGCTACAGCCGGGAGCGGGCGCTGCGCTATCAGGTGCGCCTGGAGGGTCTGGAGGAGGATTGGCAGACCCAGGTGGAACCCCGGGTTCGGTATCCGGCCCTGCAGCCCGGAACCTACCGCTTGCGGGCCCGGCTGCTCCACGCCGGCTTGGCCGGGCCTGAATGGGCCGTTCCTCTGGAGGTGATGCCGCGGTGGTATCAGACCTGGACCTTCCGGATCCTGGCCTTTCTTCTGGGTGGATCCATCCTCTGGGGCGCCCTGGTCCTGCGGAACTGGAACCTGCGGCGGCAGAACCAGCGGCTGGAGCGCCTGGTCCTGAAACGCACCCGGGAACTGCGGGAGGCCAACGAGCGTCTCCAGGAATTGAGCCTCACCGACCCTTTGACCGGTCTGCACAATCGGCGCTTCCTGGCCCTCACCCTGCCGGAGCAGGTGGCCCGCATCCAGCGGGACCTGCTGCCCGCCGGGGGCCGTGAACCTGAGCTGGGCTTCCTGGAGGACCACCCGCTGGTCTTCCTGGTGCTCGACATCGATCTCTTCAAGCAGGTGAACGATGAGTATGGCCACGCGTGCGGCGATGCCGTCCTCCGTCAACTGGCCGGAGTGCTGCAGAGCTGTGTGCGCGATACGGACACCCTCATCCGCTGGG
>MWBB01000369.1 GCA_002068835.1 Acidobacteria bacterium ADurb.Bin340
CCACGCGGAAATGGCGAAGAACGAGGTGTGGGCGCAGCTCCTGGCCCTCGCCCACAACACCCTGGTGGATCTGCGAGCCAAGGTGGATGGCGGCACGGAACTGAAGCCCCGCCCCACCCAGAAGCCGATCCGCGGCGAGGGGGGCTGGTCGGTGCTGGCCACGACCTTCGTCATGGCCCGCGTGAGGCCCAGCCTGGTGCGCTTCCGAGCCTTCGCCCTCAAGCTCGCCAACGCCGCCATCGACCACAGCCGTCGCCAGTGGATGCGCCTCGCGCCACAGCACCTCAAGCCCGCCTGGGCAACCAGCCTCATCGCGGGCTGAAGCCCCAGCACGACGGCAAACCCCCCAGCGACCAGGACCCGCAGCAGCACCGACGGCCGAAGGCCTGTCGCATGACCTCGCCGGAGTGCCAGGAACCCCTGCTTGAACTGCGATGCGGAACATAGACCAGCACCACCATCTGGATACGCTTAGGTCAGGATCACATCAGCCTGAATCCCAACAAGCTGGTCCGCGCCCTCGGGAAGCCCGCCCAGGACTTCACCAAGCAGGACATCATCCGGTTCATCGAAACCAACGACATCCGGATGCTGAACTTCCGCTATGTGGCCGGGGATGGCCGCCTGAAGAAGCTCAATTTCGTCATCAACAGCCGCGCTCATCTGGACAAGGTCCTTTCCATGGGCGAGCGGGTGGACGGTTCGAGCCTGTTCTCCTTCGTGGATGCGAACTCCAGCGATCTCTACGTGGTGCCCCGCTACCGCACGGCCTTCGTGAACCCCTTCACGGAAGTGCCGACCCTCGACCTGATCTGCTCCTTCTACAACAACGAAGGCAATCCGTTGGAGAGTGCCCCGGAGTACATCCTCCGCAAGGCCCAGCAGGAGCTGAAGGCACGCACCGGCTGCACGCTGGAGGCTCTCGGGGAGCTGGAGTACTACCTCTTCTCCGAGCTCGACAAGATCTACCCCATCACCGAGCAGAAGGGCTACCACGAAAGCCATCCCTTCTCGAAGTGGGGCCTGGTGCGCCGCGAGGCCATGAAGGTCATCAGCGAGATGGGCGGGATGATCAAGTACGGCCACGCCGAGGTGGGCAACATCATCCACGGCGACACGGAGATGGTGCAGCAGGAGATCGAGTTCCTGCCTGTGCCCATCGAGGACGCGGCCGACCAGCTGGTGACGGCCAAGTGGGCGCTCCGCGAGGTGGCCTACAAGCACGGCCTGGAGGTGAGCTACGCCCCCAAGATCATCGTGGGCCACGCGGGCAGCGGCATGCACTTCCACACCCGTCTGGTGAAGGACGGCCGGAACCTGATGGCCGACGAGAAGGGGCTCACCGAAACCGCCCGGAAGGTGATCGCGGGCTACCTGATGTGTGCCGAATCCCTCACGGCCTTCGGCAACACCGTGCCCACCTCCTTCCTGCGCCTGGTCCCGCACCAGGAAGCCCCCACGAGCATCTGCTGGGGCGACCGCAACCGCTCCGTGCTGGTGCGCGTGCCCCTGGGCTGGCTGGGCGTGGGCGACAAGATGCTGCGGGACGCGAATCCCGCCGAACCCGCCGATGCCTCCTTCGAAGG
>MWBB01000370.1 GCA_002068835.1 Acidobacteria bacterium ADurb.Bin340
TCCCCTGCGCCTGGTGGGCACCCTGGACGACGGGCGGACCGTGGCCCTGGACCAGGCCTTCACCCTGGAAGATCGCGAAGGCGCCACCCTGGCCCTGGACCTCGCGCTGCCCCGCTTCACGAACGTGAAGGGCTGGACCCTCGATCCGGACGGCCGCAGGATCCCCATGACCGTGATCCTGCGGGACGCGCAGGGGAAGGAACTGTCCCGGGCCGTCACCACGGGGGATCTCTTCGATCCCGACCATCCGACCTTCTTCTTCCGCCACCTGAAGGCGGGTGAAACCTACCGGCTGGATGGCTGGAAGGAACGGACCACCCTCCTGGTCGCCACCCGGGCCCACACGCCCACCGGGGCGCAGGAACTGGAGATCGTCGAGCTGCGCCAGCCTTCGCCGCGCACCGTGCGGCTGGCCCTGACCTACCCCGATGGCTCCCCGGCGCCCGGGCCCGGCCGCTACGCCATCACCTCCACCGGCCTCTACGGCGGCCAATGGACGGGCGATCTGGGGCCCGATGGGCGCGCCGTGGTGGACGGCCTGCCCGACGGAGCCTTCCGCTGCCAGATTACCGGCGTGCCGAACCAGCCGGTCCTGGAATCCCTCTTCAGCCTCACCGCGCCTCCCGGGGAGACCCAGGAGATCGCCATCCCGGCCCAGGGCCGGGGCACCGTCCGCCTCTGGGTCAAGACCGCCTCCGGCCGCGTGCTGAGCGGCGGGAGCGCCTCCCTGGCCACCCCGGGCCTCCCGGTGCTCAACGGCGTGGCCCAGGCCGATGGCAGCCTCCTGTTCGAGCAGGTGTGGATCGGCCGCACCTACCACGCCCAGGCCAGCGGCTTCGGGCTGCTGGGCCATCCCCAGCCCCTGAGCCTTGCCACCCATGGCCAGGTGCTCGAGTACCTCTTCCCCGCCCCCGATCAGTTCACCCTCGCGGGTCGTGTGGCGGATTCCGTCGGCGCACCCGTGGCCGGGGCCCTGGTGGAGGTGGTCGGAACGGCGCTCGCCCAGGTCTCCGATGCCACCGGTCAGTACCGCTTCCACCCCCTGGCGGCGGGGACCTACACCCTGCGGGTCACCCTGGCGGGGCGGCCCCACCGCGCCCTCGTGACCACCACGCGGCAGGCGGACGGCACCCTCGAACTGCTCGACCTGCTCCTGAAGGGCACGGGCGCAGTGTCGGTCCAGGTCCTCCGCGAGGACGGCGCGCCCTATCCCGGTCAGGCGGTCTCCCTGAAGAACACCAGCCCCCACGCCGAAGGGGCCACCCTCTCGGCCACCAGCGACGCCAGCGGCCTCGCGGCCTTCCCCGAAGTGCTCGAAGGAAGCCTGCAGGCCAGCGCCACCCTCGACGGGCGACTGCGGTCCACCACCGGAACCCTGGCCGAAGGCGGCAGCCTGGCCCTGACGCTCCGTGCCCGGGATGTGAGTCGGATCGCCGGGCGTGTGGGCCGCGCCGCCGGTGGGCCCTGGCCCGCGGGGGCCGTGGCCTCCGTCAAGGGGCAGGCCTACCCCCTGCTGGCCGACGGCACCCTGGCGCCCGCCGCGCCCGAGCCGCTGATCGAATA
>MWBB01000371.1 GCA_002068835.1 Acidobacteria bacterium ADurb.Bin340
CGAGTGACTGACCGCAGGCAGCCGATGCTGTTTCCTCCTTCGTTGGATGAGTTGATCCCGGAGGACGATCTGGCGCGGATTGTGGTGGATGCGGTGGATCAGCTGGATTTGTCGGCGATCGAGGCGAGCTACAACCCGGAAGGCGACGGGCGGTCGGCCATTGATCCTGCGGCCATGTTGGCCACGCTGATCTATGCCTATGCCTTGAAGGTGCTGAGTTCGCGGCAGATCGAGATCCTGTGCCGCAACCGTGTGGAGTTCCGCTGGATTTCAGGCCAGGCGATGCCGGATCACGCCACCATCGCCCGGTTCCGCACCCGGCACAGCGCGGTGTTCCAGGAGTTGTTCGCGCAGGTGCTGGAGATGGTGCGGCGCTGCGGGCTGGGCCAGGCGGGAACCATCGTGCTGGATGGAACGAAGCTCAAGGGCAATGCGGCGCTGGATCAGTCGAGGACGCTGAGGGCGATCACGAAGGAGTTGACGGAAGCGGCGCTGATCAGGGATCTGGCGGAGAACGCAAAGTATGGGAAGAAGCGGGGGGACGAGCTGCCCAAGCACCTTCGGGGAGCCGAGAACCGCCGACGGAGGCTGGAGGAGGCCAGGCGCCAGATCGAGGCGGAGCAGCAGGGCGGGCAGGAGCCTGTGGCAGCGGCGGTCGCGGAGCCTCGCCCGACGGGGCGAAAGAAGCGGGAGCGGAAGGCGAAGGCCTCGGAGAGGAAGGTCAACATCACCGATGCCGACAGCCGGATCCTCAAGGGCCGCCACGGATTCGTGCAGGGCTACAACGCTCAGGCCGTGGTGAGCCGGGATCAGGTCATTCTGGCGGCGGATGTGGTGCAGGACGGGAACGACCTGCGCCAGCTGATCCCGATGGTGAGGAAGGCCCAGGCCAATGTGGCGCGGACCGCGGGGGCATGCGCGGCCCCGGAGATCCAGCGGGTTCTGGCCGATGCGGGGTATCACAGCGCGGCGAACCTGGCCGAACTGGAGAAGCTTGGGGTGGAAGGGTTCATCCCAGGGAAGGCGGCCTGGAGAATCGAGGAGGACATCCGAAGGAAGGGACGGCCCGTTGGGCGGATGAAGCAAGGATTGACGCGGGTGGAACGCATGGAGCGGAAGCTGCGGACCTGCTCGGGATCGTGGATCTACAAGCAGCGTGGTCGGACCATCGAGCCCGTGTTCGGCCAGCTCAAGCACGGCCTCTACGCATTGCCTCGCCGCGGCCTCCAGGCGGCCAAGGCCGACTGGTCGCTGCTCTGCCTGGCCCACAACCTGAAGAAACTGTGCGCCGCGAAGCGGGCTGCATAGCGGAACAGGGGCCGTTCATCCCCCGGCCGCGATCAACCCCACCCAGGCACCACCGACAGAGCCCACCCAGAAACCATGGGATGGGGGTGAGGACATCCACGGACGCTCCGAGGATAGAGACAGCCCCGAGAAGCCTTTTGGCCATTTGGGGTCAGGCGACAGGTCCTTCTCTGTCAGATTGCACAGGGTTGACAGAATGGCGAAATAAAAACGAATATCGCCATCCATGTCCTGCT
>MWBB01000372.1 GCA_002068835.1 Acidobacteria bacterium ADurb.Bin340
CCAGCAGCGCCCCGAGGGTGGGTGGATCCGGCAGCGGGCAGGACCTTCGTTCGAACCCCAGCAGGCTGCGGTACCGGGCGAAAGCCAGCACGGCGACCGTGCTCACCGGGGGCTCCAGGTGTGGCGGATCTCGCCGGAAGGATTCAGTCCCGTGGCCCCGCTCTGGCTGGCGCCCAACTGCAGCACGAAATTGCCCAGGCGCCACTCCACCTGTCCGCTGAGGGTCACCACGTCAGCGGTGGTCCGGTGGGTGAACACCAGGGGCACCCGGCGATCCCCCAGGTTCAGGGTCTTGCCCACGGTCACGGTGGTTTCGTAGCTGCCGGCGCTGCCTGTGCGCCAGGCCACGTTCACGCGGTCGAGGTTGAAGGCCTTGCGCACACGCTCCTGGAAATCCGCCAGCACCAGGCTGGTGAGAAGCCCGCCGCCCATCCGGGCCAGCCCCGAGGTGGCCGCGCTCTGCACGGCGGTGTTGCCCGTGCCGGATCCCACGCTGCTGGCCAAGCTGGGATCGATGAGGATGGCCGTGATCTCATCCCGCCGCAGGGAGGGTGTTGAACTGGGCCGCATGTCCAGGGCATCCAGGGTGCCGCGGATCTGGAGGTCCACCAGGTAGGGAGGGACATCCACCCGTCCCTGGAGGTCCAGGAAAGGGTTCAGGCTGCGCGGATCCTGGAAATCGATGGAGCCCCGCTCCAGCACCACATCCCCTGCGGGCAGCAGGTTGGTGAGCCGCCCGCCGGGCACCAGTTCCATGCGCCCCTTGAGGCCCGGCTTGAGAAGCGTTCCGGCCACCTTGAAGTTCCCCGTGGGCTGGCCCTGGAGCTTCAGCAGGTTGGTGTCGAACTCCCAGGGCTGCTTGAGCACCAGGTCCAGGTCCAGGGCGATGCGCCCCAGGGGATCCTCTGGATCCAGGCCGCTGCCGAAGGAACCTCCCCCGAGGGCGTTGGCGAGAATCAGTTCCCGGAGATTCAGATCGGCCTGGTAGCGCATGCGCTCGGCGACCAGGGTGCCCTTCAGCACGCCCTGATCGGCATCGCCGTGCAGGCGTGCATCCAGATCGCCCCTCAGCTCGAAGCCTTCGGGCAAATCCCGCAGTTCGAAGCCGCCCAGCCGGGCGCTGAGATCATAGCTCTGGAGTCCCCCCATGCCCCAGGAAGCCTGCCCCCAGGCCGCCAAGCGGCCCTGGGCCAAGGTTCCGGTCAGGGGCGCGGCGGGATCGATCACCAGGTCCCGGCCCCGGAAGGCCACGCGGAAGCCGAGGTCTTCCACGCTCTGGGGATAGGTGCGCACCTGGAGGCGCCCCTCCCGCAGTTCCAGGGCGCCATCCAACCGATTGTCGCGCCAGGCTCCCCCGAGGGTCACATCGAAGCGGGCCGTTCCCTGGGGCTGGAGGTCCCCCATCAGGCTGTAGGGATCCACCTCCAGCAGATGGTCCAGGATGCGCTTGAGGTTGGCCAGCTCGGCCTGCCCTTCGAAGCGCAGCGCCACCGGCGGTCCCACCGTGAAAGGCACCTG
>MWBB01000373.1 GCA_002068835.1 Acidobacteria bacterium ADurb.Bin340
CTCCTCGCCGACGGCCTCCAGGGCGTCGAGGTAGGCCCCCAGGGGCGTCTTGGCATCCACGGCGATGCACTTGCCGCCGGGCAGGCGCACCAGGAGGTCCGGGCGCCTGCGGTCCTCGTCCACCTTCACGGAGACCTGGGTCAGGAAGTCCACATGCTCCGTCATGCCGGCCAGCTCGACGAGGTTCTGGAGCTGGAGTTCCCCCCAGCGGCCCCGAACGCTGGGCTTCCGAAGCGCATTGGCCAGGCGACCGGTCTCTCCCTGGAGCCGCTGCTGCACATCCAGGAGGTTCTGGATCTGCTGCTGAAGCTGGGCCTCGCCCGTTTTGCGAGCCTCATGAAGGTCCCGCACCTGCTGGTCCATGGTGCCGAGGCCCTGTTTCAGGGGCTCCAGAAGCTGTGCGATGGCCGTCTGGCGGGCTTCGAGGTCGCCCTTGGCCTCCCCTTGAGCCTTGGCGAGGACCTCCTTGGCCATGGCCAGGAAGGTGCTGCCGCTGCTCTCCAGCGCCCGGGCGGCATGGGCTTGGAAGGTCTCCACCATCCGGGACCGGGCCTCCTCGAAGGCCGCCTCCACCCGCTGAACGCCTGCGCTCTGAACCTGGAGATCCGCGATCTGGTTCTGCAAGTCCCTGCGCTGAGTCTCGAGGGCATTCATCTGGTTCAGCTGAGCATCGAGTTGACGGCGCAACTCCGTTTCCATGCGCTGATGGGCATCGAGTCGGGTGGCCAACTCCTTGCGGAGGCCTTCCAAGTCGGCGGCCTGCGCAGCGGTGGTTTCTGTGAGTTGGCGCTGGGCATCCGAAGCCGCCTGGAGGGCGCGCTGCAGCTCTTCCGCCCGCAGACGCAGGCCATCCCGTTCTGCCAAGTGAGGGGCCATTCTGGCGCGCTGAATCAGCCAAGTAAGGATGACTCCCGCAGCTGCGGCGAGGATTGCCAGGATCAGGGAGGGCATCGGCATCACGCAGCCCTCCCGCGCAGGCCCAGGACCTCCCCGTAGCCGTTGACGGCCAGGTCCTCCTCGAGCAGCGCAAGCGCAAGGCCATCCACCTCCCATCCCCAGGGCAGGTGGGGATCCTGGATCAAGGCCTTGGCCTGGGGCAGGTTCTCCTCGGGCACGGTGTAGCCACCGCGGATGGAGCGGACGCCCAGGGCCCTGAGGGTTCCGGCGTGGTGCTTGGGGATGCTGTGGTGAAGGTAGCGGAGCATGGGGGACCTCCAGGGACGGTGCTCACCTCCACCATCCCGGGCCCGGGCCTGCCAAAAGGTCGGGGGCAAGGTTGCCATCCGTCCCTTCCGCGCATTCGCCCTCCGCCGGATCATGCAATGCCATCCTTCCACCGGAGCTGGATCTGGCGGTGGGAGGCTGTTGTCGGCGGATTGGCTGGGCGCAGCGCTTCCACCGGTGGGATCGGATCCACTTCGGCCAGCCCGCAGCCGAAGGGGATGTGGCTTCCGACGCCCACAAAGGGAAGCAGGGCGGACCATCCGCTCCATGCCTCGG
>MWBB01000374.1 GCA_002068835.1 Acidobacteria bacterium ADurb.Bin340
CCCGCTCGTTCCCGGCGGACCCCCGCCAGGTGCGGAAGAAAGCTTCAAGCGCGGATGACATGAATCCACGATAGCGCCCGCTCCCAGGGCCGGAAAGCGATCAGCGGCACCCGCCGCCGGAGCAGCCGCAGCCCCTGCCCTTGCGGCTGGCCCGCGCCTTGCGGATGAGCAGGAGCAGGGCCGCCGCCACCACGGCGAGGACGATCCAGGTCTGGGCGCTCACGCGAAACCCAGGGCGCGGCCCGCCACCACGGTGATCCAGGCCAGAAGCCAGCCCAGGCCGAAGCCGTAGCCCACGGAGAAGGCCGTCCACCCCCAGCTGCGGGTTTCCTTGTAGATCATGCCGAGGGTGCCCAGGCAGGGCGTGTAGATGAGCACGAAGATCATGAAGGCCAGGGCGGTGAGGGGCGTGAAGCCCGAGCGTTCCCGCAGCGAGGTCTGCAGGGGGCTCAGGGTGGCGCCTTCTTCGGGTTCTTCGTGGGCCTGGTGCACCACGGCCATGGTGCCCACCACGATCTCCTTGGCCACGAACCCGGCGGTGAGGGCCACGCCATCCTTCCAGGCTTCGACTCGCTGTCCGTCGGGATCGAAGAGGGGCGCGAAGACGGGCTCCAGCGCGCGGCCGAAGCGGGCGGCCAGGCTGGTGTTCATGATGCGGCCCTGGAAGGCGAAGGCGATGTCCTCGAGGCGGGCCTGCTCCTCCTCGGCGGGCAGGTTCTGGGCGCGGACGGCCTGCTCCTGGGCCTGGCGCTCGGCCAGCAGGGCGCGGTCGGCCAGGCCGGGGTAGTTGCTCAGGAACCACACCAGGGTGGCGCCCGCGAAGATGACGGTGCCCGCCTTGCGGAGGAAGACCGAGGCCTTCTCCCACATGTGCACGGCGGTGGTGCGCAGCAGGGGCAGGCGGTAGGGCGGCAGCTCCATCACAAAGGGGGCCTGGTCCCTGCGGAACAGGGTGGTGCGCAGCAGCTTGCCCACAAGGACCGCCAGCCCGAAGCCCAGCACGTGCATGCCCACCACGGCCAGGGCTCCGGCGAAGGGGGTGAAGAAGGCCCCCGCCAGCAGGATGTAGACGGGCAGGCGTGCGGAACAGGACACCAGCGGCGTGACGAGGATGGTGATCAGGCGGTCGCTGCGGGATTCCAGCGTGCGGGCGGCCTGCACGGCGGGCACGTTGCAGCCCATGCCCATGATGAGGGGGATGAAGCTCTTGCCGTGGAGCCCCATCAGGTGCATGACACGGTCCATGATGAAGGCCGCCCGGGCCAGGTAGCCGCTGTCCTCCAGGAAGGAGACGCAGCCCATGAGGATCATGATGGAGGGCAGGAAGACCACCACCGCGCCCACGCCGGGGATGACGCCATCCACCAGCAGGCTGGTGAGCTCGCCCGGGGGCAGCGCCCCGGCGGCGGCCCCATGCAGGGCATCCACGCCGACGCCGATCCACTCCTGGGGGTAGGCCCCCACCACGAAGGTGAGGGTGTACACCGCCACCAT
>MWBB01000375.1 GCA_002068835.1 Acidobacteria bacterium ADurb.Bin340
TGCGTTCCGCCCCCCAACCCGCGGCCCGGGAGCCGAGCTTCTTGGGGTAGATCCGAAGGAGGTTGAGGGAAAAGGGCCAGCCAGACATGACGCTGCCCAGTATGGCAGCGACCAGGAGCAGACCGAGGGCTGCCCAGCGTTTCCGACACCCGACAGCCACTGCTCCTCCATGCAAAAGCCCCCGCCGCGCGGGCGGGGGCTTTAGTTTCCCAGGATCTTTACCGGAAGAAGATGAACGTCAGCAGGATGAAGGTGGGGATCAGGATGGCGCCGCTCCAGGCCATGTAGCCGAAGAAGGAGGGCATCTTCACGCCCCGGCTCTCGGCGATGGACTTCACCAGGAAGTTCGGCCCGTTGCCAATGTAGGTATTGGCCCCCATGAACACGGAACCCAGGGCGATGGCCTTGAGGAGCGGCACTGCGATCTTGGCCCCATCCGCCAGGGTGAGCAGCTCGGCTCCTGGGGCCACGGGCAGGATCTTGGCGGTCTCGAAGAACACGACATAGGTGGGCGCGTTGTCCAGGAAGCTGGAAAGGGCGCCCGTGGCCCAGAAGAAGCTGGCGGGAGAGGAAAGCCCCAGCTCCGCGCCCTTCATGTGCAGCAGCTCGATGGGCACCTGCATGGTGATGAAGATGCCGATGAAGAGGCAGGCCACTTCGCCGATGGCCGTGAAGTTGAACTGGTTGTCCTTCCGCACCTGCCTGGAGGTGAGCACCATGGACAGCCCGCACAGGGCCAGCTGCACGACTTCCCGCAGGTGGTTCGGGATCTTCCAGGAGGTCCCGGGGAAAGGCTTGTCCGGCACCAGGATGCCCACCGCGATCACCACGAGGGCCAGCAGGAGGAAATTCACTTTGCCCTGGAGGCGCAGGGGCTCCAGCCGGGTTTCATCCAGCTGGATGGAGGCCTTGTCCTCCTTCTTGTAGAAGTAGGTGTCCAGGGCACAGTAGACCGCCAGGAGGATGGCCGTCGCCGTGAGCCACATGGGCCAGAGCTTCAGGGTCCACAGGAAGGGCACGCCCTTGAGGTAGCCGAGGAAGAGCGGCGGATCGCCCACGGGCAGCAGGGAGCCCCCGATGTTGCTCACCATGAAGATGAAGAAGATCACCGTGTGCTTCACATGCTTGCGCTCGCTGTTGATCTGCAGCAGCGGACGGATGAGCACCATGGAGGCGCCCGTGGTTCCGATGAAGCTGGCCAGAAGGGCGCCCAGCAGCAGGATGAGGGCGTTGGTGCCCGTGTGCGCCGGAACGTCGCCCGTCAGCCGGATGCCGCCGCTGATGGTGTAGAGGCTGAAGAGCAGCACGATGAATGGAATGTAGTCCGCCACCACCGCGTGGCTCAGAACGGTGCCCAGGGAGGCGAGCCCCGGCGCCCCGTGGAACCCCTGGGGCCGGAACAGGTAGTAGCCGCATACAAGCAGGGCCAGGGCGCCGCTCACCATCAGCTTGCTGCGGTTGTGTTCCCACCAGTGCTCCGTGGCGTGGATCAGC
>MWBB01000376.1 GCA_002068835.1 Acidobacteria bacterium ADurb.Bin340
CCGGAGCCTGGAGCACACCGGCCTCCACGAGCAGGTCGAAGAGGTGATCGGTGAAGGTGTCGAAGGCATCCGGCTCCCAGGGCAGGCGCTGGTCCGCGAGCAGAGCGCGGTTCACCAGGTTCTTCCACGAGGTGGCGGGGCGCTGGCGCAGATCCCAGAGCAGGTGGGCGAGGAAGGCCGCGGCCTCCGAGATGCGCTCGGCCTTGAGGTTGATGAAGGTGTCGGGCATGGGAACTCTCCTGTGACACCCTCATCCTTCCCGGTTCAGAGGCATGGGATACGGCGAGGCAACCTTGCCCAAACACCGCGAGGAAGGCCCCTGATGTTCAGGGCACCTCCTCGCGGATGGCCTCGGGGTGCGTGGGAATGCGCCGTAGCCCTGGGCGGGATTCTTGCACTACCCGCAGGTGATGAGGCTGTCTTGGTAGACCTCGTCGGCGAAGCCGATGGGACCTCCCTTCCCCCAACGGCTCTTGAGCGTGAAGCGCTCCAGGGCAGGGTGGAGGCCGAGGATGCGGCGATTCAATTCGGTTTTCATGGGGCCGAAGGTCTTGTCGCCCTCCAGCCAGGCATCGACGACCTCCAGCAAGGTGTCCTGATCGTGTCCCCGATCGATGATCCCGTGGGCCGAGAGCCTCTCGATGACCTGCTCCGGCTCGTTCGCGAATTCATCCTTCCGCTTCGCCGCGCCCGCCACGATCCACATGCCGAGCATCAGGGCCTGCTGCAGCGTGAGTGCCTCGCCGGCAGGCCGGAAGGCTTCATTACCCCATGCCAGTTCGAGCCGTTGGGAGCGGAGGTTCAGGCGCAGGCGAGGCTTGGCTGAAGCCTGATTCACGGCCCGCTGGAGGGCCTGGATCACACCTTCATCCAGGAGTTCGGGGACCTGGTAGCCCAGGGCCAGATCCCGCAGGCGCACCAGTGGGATTTCGAAGGCATCCACCTCCACGCCGCTGGCCTGGGGCGCATGGGGATCGCCCGGGAAAGCGAAGCCACTCTGCTGGATCTTCTGTTCTTCCTGGCCCTCGGGCACCCGCAGCAGCACATGGAAGGCCCAATCTTCCGGGCGGGCCAGCAGGGTCATGGCCTGCTGGAGGGAGCTGGACATGGTTTTTCGGCCCCCGCTGATGCACGCCACCACCGGGCCATCGCCTTGTTCCTGTGCTTCTCGGACAGCCCGGCGGCAGGCCCGGTCCATGGCGCGCGCCTCCTCCAGGTCACGGTTATCGGTCGCATTCAAGGGCTCCGTTTCCCATGCGTAACCGTGGCCTTCGGTGAGCCACTCGGGGGGCTTGCCCAGATGCAGGCGCAGGCGATCCAGGGCACCCCCCGCCGCGAAGAGCTGCTGTTCGGCGGCCTGCCGCGAGGCCTGGGTACCGATGCAGGTGAGCCGATCGACCTCCAGCCCCTTGCGGCGCTCGAGGAACCACAGGGCCTCGCTGAGCACGGCGGGACTGGTGCCAAGGGACGAAATGAGCCAGGCCATGGA
>MWBB01000377.1 GCA_002068835.1 Acidobacteria bacterium ADurb.Bin340
AGGCTGGCAGACAGGCCATCGAGGTCGATCTTTTCGCCCCGAACGTGCCGGTTGTAGATGCCCAGGACCTCCTGATACATGGGCGGCGTGATGGCCCATGGGGCGCACACCAGGTCAACGAGTCGGGGCATCGGTGCCTCCCTGCGTTTCATCGGGTTCCGGTTCGTCTGTCTCAGGCTTGGCAGGCTGGCCAGGGGCCGGAGCAGGTGCGAGGGCCTGGCCCAGGCCGCCCTCCTTCATCATCCTGGTCTCGCGCACAAGCTGGTAATGCTTGCTTTCCCAGTCCCCGCCGGTGAGGGCTGCGCACTCCTCGGCGTGAGTGGACAGGCCAAGGGCGATTCGCTTCCCTGCGGCCTCCACTTCCTTCACGGGGTCGATCTGGCCTGCGCTGTCCCCGATCCACTTGGTGCCCAGGTAGGCCCGGCGGATGGCGGGGTCCTGGAAGTAGCCAGGGGCCACCACACGACCGCGGGCCACCGCCTCATCCATCCACGCCTCGAAGACAGGCTGGCAGAAGGAGGTGACGAGCCAGGCCCGGCGCCCGTTGAAGAACCGCCAGGCCTCCAGGAAGGCCGCCTTGCTGGCCGAGAAGCTGGAGTTGAACCGCTTCAGCAGAACCTCGAACGGGATTTCAAGGGCCATGGCCACCTGCACCAGGATCGCCTGAATGAAGGGGTCAAAGTTGGCGTTGGGCCTGCCGGGGTTGGCGACTTCAATGGACTCGCCAGGGGCCAGGTCAATGATGGCGCCCGACTTCAGGTTCTGCTCAAGCTGGCCAGCCGCAGGAGGCGCCCCGGTGGTCATATCCTGAAGGGTCATCCCGCCCTCGGACTTGACGAACACCGAGAACATGCCGCTCACCACCGCCGCCATGATCTCGGCCTCGGTGTAGCGGTCCAGCTGCTTCAGGGCTTCCACCACGGGCGCCAGGTAGGGCACCCCTCGGGTCTGGCCAGGCCGCAGCTTGCGATAGAGGTGCAGCACGTTCCGGCGCCCGGTCTTCTTGCCGAAGGCGTCGTAGGGCTTCCAGTCCTCTTTCGGGCTGCCCAGGTCCCCGGGGTGGCTGGTGCGGATGTGGTAGCGGAGCGGGGCACCAGTGGCGTCAAGCTCAACGCCACCGGCGAAGGTATTGGTCTCCTTCTGGCCCTTGGGCTGGGATACCCTGTCGCCCTCCAGGATCTGGACCTTGAGGGTGTATATCGAGCCCATGGTCTGGATCATGGGCAGGAGGGCGAAACAGTCGCCGGACTCCAGGGTGGAGCGGAACGCCAGTTCCTGGAGCCCGTAGAAGTCCAGGGTGCGGGACACATCACAGTCGGCGCTGTCGGCCCACAGGCGGAACTCGCGCTCGATCTGCTTCTGGGTCTCGGCTGCCTGGTCCTCGGACAGGCCCAGCACCTCCCGGTCCAGGTTGCTCTGCATGGCCAGGCCGGTCCCGACCACCGAGTTCACCACGCCAGAGACAGCACCGGCAGCGATGGGGGA
>MWBB01000378.1 GCA_002068835.1 Acidobacteria bacterium ADurb.Bin340
GGCGGGAGAGGGCCTCGCCGGAGCGCCCCACGAAGAGAGCCTCGCAACGGGGGTGAAGGTCGGGCCGGATCTGGAGCCAGCGGCGCAGCCAGTGCTCAGCGCCCTCCCCGAAGGGCACCAGGCGTTCCTTCCGGCCCTTGCCCAGCACCTTCAGGAAACCTTCGTCCAGGAACACGGAGAGGGCCGGCAGTTCCGCCAACTCCGAAACCCGCAGGCCCGAGGCGTACATCAGCTCCAGCCAGGCCCGGTCCCGGAGGCCCAGGGGCGTAGCGACATCGGGGGCCCCCAGCAACGCCTCGATCTGGATCTCGCTCAGGGTTCTGGGGAGGATCCGCGGCGGCCTGGGCGGGCGCACCACGGCCTCGGGGCCTGCAGCTCCTTCGCCTTCCATGCGCAGGAACGCCAGGAACTGCCGCAGGGCGCTGGAGAGGCGCGCGACGCTGCGGGGTGCCCGGCCTTCGCCGTGCTGGGCCACCAGGAAGCGCGTGACCGCATCGCGGTCGAGGGCCGCAGGTGCCAGATCCGCGGCGACGGCCCACGCGGCAAGGATGCGCAGATCGGATCCGTAGGCTGCGACGGTATGCCCGGAGAGGCCCCGTTCCACCGCCAGATGGGTTTCGAAGTCCCGGATGGAATCCGACCAGCCGAGGGGCAGATCCAGGTGGTTCGGGCTTTTCGGAGGCCTGGGCATGGTCACATTCTAGTTGCTTGGCATCCCCAACCCCCCGTGTTAGCCTCATCCGGTTCTGAAGGAGACACCATGTCTGAGACTCGCAAGAAGGTCATCGCGATCATCGCCGAACAGCTTGCCAAGCCCGAAGACTCCATCACCGAGAGCAGCCACTTCGTGGACGACCTGGGCGCGGACAGCCTGGATACGGTGGAGATCATCATGGCCATCGAAGAGGCCTTCAGCCTCGAGATCCCCGAAAGCGAGCAGGAGAAGATCCGCACCGTCGGGGATGCCATCTCCTACATCGAGAAAAACGCCAAGGGTTGATCGCAGGGCTTCAAGGATCGAGACGCCGCGGAGCGCCAAGGCTTCCGCGGCGTTTCTTGCTTCCACAGGAACGGAACGCATCGTTGACGAGGTGACACTATGACGACCATCCAGCGCCGGCGCGTGGTGATTACGGGCATGGGCACCGTGAACCCCTGCGGGAACTCGGTGGCGGAGACCTGGGAGGCCTTGCTGGCCGGCAAGAACGGCATCGGGCTCATCACGAAGTTCGACACCGCCGATTTCGCGTGCAAGATCGCGGGCCAGGTCAAGGACTTCAATCCGGACCTCTATATCGACCGCAAAGAACAGAAGAAGATGGACATCTTCATCCAGTTCGCCATGGCGGCAGCCCAGCAGGCCATGGAGGACTCGGGGCTCACGGCGGTCGAGCTGAGCAAGGCCGAGCGGGAACGCTTCGGTGTGGTCATCGGCTCCGGCATCGGCAGGCTGACCGGGCGATAGGCGGTCTGCG
>MWBB01000379.1 GCA_002068835.1 Acidobacteria bacterium ADurb.Bin340
CGGCGGGTCCCGCCCCTTTACGATCAGGCTCACCCGGCCTGCGAAGGTGTTCAACAACCGTCCGGATGTGGTCATCGATGGCGGGGGGCTGGTGACCCTCAGCGGGAGCGGCGCCACCCGGATCCTCTACATGAACACCTGCGATCCCGCGCAGGTCTGGACCACGGATCACTGCCAGGACCAGGCGCTGCCGCGCCTCACGGTTCAGAACCTCACGTTCGTGGATGGAAATTCCAGCCGGGACCTGGCCTACGACGGTGGGGGCGCCATCTGGGTGCGGGGCGGCCGCTTCAAGATCGTGAACTGCCGCTTCTTCAACAACGTCTGCGCCTCCGCAGGTCCTGATGCGGGTGGGGGCGCGGTGCGCGTCTTCAGCCAGTACCAGGGGCTTCCGGTCTACGTGGTGAACAGCACCTTCGGCGGCGCCGAGGGCTATGGGAACACGGGTTCCAACGGCGGGGCCCTCAGCAGCATCGGGGTGAGCTGGTCGATCTACAACAGCCGCTTCTCCCACAACCACGCGGTTGGGAACGGAGGCAATCCCGCTCAAGCCGGAACACCCGGTGGCGGGAGCGGGGGCGCTGTCTACAACGATGGGAACACCATGACCCTCGCGCTCTACGGCTGCCTGATCGAGCGCAACGTGGTGAAGCAGCATGGTTCGGCCATCTTCTTCATCACCAACGATCGGACCGGCAGGCTCCACATCGAGAACACCGTGATCCGGCACAACACGGGGGGCAGCTGGTACGTCCTGCCCGGCATCTCCATGCACGCCGACACGATCCGGACCCTCATCGATTCCACGATCCAGTGAGCCGAGGATGGGGGAAGGCCTCGCTCCCGGGATTGGATGCCCAGGCCTTCGGCAACCAGAGGCTCAGGGGAACGAGCCCATGCGTTTTCCGATCACCTCGCGCCGGTAGGTGAAGATCCGTTCGATGTCCCGCTTCACCAGCGGGGCCATCAGCCGCCCCAGGGGGCCGAAGCCCACGCGCCAGCGAACCTGATCGGTGTGGCGGGTGCCGCCGTCCGGCAGATCCTCGAAACGGTGGGTGTGGTGCCAGAGGGCGTAGGGCCCCTGGATCTGGCGGTCCACGAAGCGGCGCCCGGGCTCCCAGACCTCGATGAGGGTGCGCCAGCGGAGGGAGAGCCCCCGAAAGCGGATGCGGTAGTCGTACACCGCGCCTTCTCCCACGGGCAGCGGAGCCGGAGTGAGGATCTCGAAGGCCAGCCAGGGCGGGGTGAGGGCCTGGAGGTTCGAAGGGTCTGAGAAGAAGGCGAAGACGGCCTCCCTTGAAGCAGGCACGTCCTGGGTGGCCACGAAGCGTTCTTCCTTCACAGGAGATCCTCCAGGGCGGCAGCGGCGGTAGGGAACCGGAAGGTGAACCCCAGCTCCAGCGCCCGGGTCGGATGAACGAAGGCGCCTTTCAGCAGGAGGGCCTCCGCCATTTCACCCACGGCCACGCTGA
>MWBB01000380.1 GCA_002068835.1 Acidobacteria bacterium ADurb.Bin340
TGCTCTTCGCCGGCATGGCCTTCGGGGCCCTGGACCCGCGCCTGCGCCTGCCGGATGCGGTGACGCACCTGGGGCTGGCGATCTTTCTCTACTGCCTGGGGCTGGCCAGCGCCCGGGGCTTCTTCCAGGCCTTCCGCAGCGGCTCGGCCCTGCGGCAGAACCTGCTTGCGGCCTCGGCCCTGCTCCTGGCCGCCCTGGCCTCGGCCCTGCTGGGCCGCTGGGCGGGCCTGAACCCCCTGGAGATCGCGGGCCTCTACTCGGGGGCGGGCAGCAACGCCTCCTCGCTGGCGGCCGTCATGGACCAGGGCCGCGCCCTGCACCTGGGCCGCAGCCTGGGGGACGCGGCGGTGGCCTACGCCCTCTCCTTCCCCGCGGGCATCCTGGGGCCGATGCTCGCCTACGTGGCGGCCCAGCGCTTCTTCCGCGTGGACCTGTCCCAGGAGGCGCAGCACCAGCCGGGCTTCCGCCCCGTCCAGGAGCAGCTGGAGGCCTGGACCTTCCGGGTGACGAACCCGGAGGCCGAGGGCCTCTCCAAGCGGGACGTGGTGGCGCGCCTGGGCGTGCCCTTCGTCATGGGACGCATCCTGCGCCGGGCGGAGTACCACGTGCCCACCTCCGCCACCCGCCTGGAGCGCGAGGACCTGGTGGTCTTCGTGGGGGCGGAGGCGGACCTGCGAAAGCTGGAACCCCTGCTGGGGGAGCATAGCCCCCACGAGATCGACCGCCGGGGCCTCGAGGCCTACGAGAACTTCCGCTTCTTCGTCTCCAGCGAGCGCGCTGTGGGGCGCCCCCTGCGGGAGCTGCGCCTGCCTTCAGGCAGGGGCGCCGTGGTCACGCGGGTGCGCCGGGGGGACCAGGTCTTCGTGCCGGACGGCGCCACCACGCTGGAGCTGGGCGACCGGGTGCGCGTGGTGGCCCTGCGGGGCCTGCGCAAGGAGCTCTCCGCCCTCTTCGGCGACTCCTACCGGGCGAGCAGCGAGGGGGACTTCCTCACCTTCAGCCTGGGCCTCGCGGCGGGGCTCGCCCTCGGCCAGCTTCCCATCCCGCTCCCCGGCGGCATGGGCTTCCGCCTGGGCATCTCGGGCGGCCCGCTCATGGCCGGCCTGCTGCTGGGCCACTTCCGGCGCGTGGGCCCCTGGACCTTCGGCGTCCCCTATGCCGCCAGCGTTTCCATGCGCCAGCTGGGCCTGATCGTCTTCTTCGCGGGCGCGGGCACCGTGGCGGGCGCGGCCCTGCCGGGCCTCCGCGCGGGCACCGTGCTCGCCTTCCTGGGACTCGGCACCGCGGTGGCCCTGCTGGTGAGCGCGGTGGTGCTCCTGTGGGGGCATCGGCGCATGGGGCTCTCCCTCAACGAGCTGGGCGGCGTGCTCGCCGCCACCCAGACCCAATCCTCCCTGCTGGACTTCGCGCAGGCCCAGACCCGGAACGACCTCCCCGCCCAGAGCTACGCCGTGGTCTACCCCCTGGCCGC
>MWBB01000381.1 GCA_002068835.1 Acidobacteria bacterium ADurb.Bin340
GCGGGGGCAGGCCTCCAGGGGGCGGCGTTCCGGAGCCACGAGGTTGACCAGCCGCAAGGGCCAGGGCTGGAAGCGCCAGGCCCAGCGGTCTCCGGCGGGCTGGTTCAGGAGGGCGCGCAGGAACGCGAGGGCCGTGGCCAGGCCATCGCCGGAGGGGCCCACCTGCTTCTGCACCAGATGGCCCGAGGCTTCGGCGGCCAGATCCCAACCGCGCGCCGCCAGCTCCCGGAGCATGTGCTTGTCGCCCACAGGGGTGCGGGCCAGGGCCACGCCGCGGCCGGCCAGGGCATCCTCCAGGCCGCCGTTGGTCATGACGGTGCCTACAACGCCGGGCAGACCTTCCCCGCGCCGCAGGCGCTCCTGCGCCAGCAGCCAGAGCATCTGATCGCCGTCGACTTCGGAGCCGTCCGGTGCCACCACGAGACATCGGTCGCCATCGCCATCGAAGGCCAGCCCCAGGGTCGCGCCTTGGGCCTTGACCCGGTCCGCCAGGGCGCCGAGATGCGTGGAACCCACGCCGACGTTGATGCGGGCGCCATCGGCCGGAGTTCCAATCCAGGAAACGGCGCCCCTCAGCAGCCGGGGGGCCCAAGGCGCCGTGGCGCCGTGGGCGCAGTCCACCACCACCGGAAGGTCCCCGGGGAGCTCCAGGCCTTCCAGATGGGCGAGGTAGCCCTCCACCAGGGCCGTTTCCAGGTTCCAGGTCGCCGGTTCCACGGGGGCGGACGGGGTTCCATCAAACGCCGCTTCCACGGCGGCTTCCTCCTCCTCGGACAGCTTCTCTCCGAGGCCGTTGAAGCCCTTGAGGCCGTTGTCTTCCGGGGGGTTGTGGCTGGCGCTCACCATGAGGCCCCAGGCGCCGGGACGCCGGGCCACGATCCAGGCCACTGCCGGCGTGGGGACGAGCCCCAGCACCACGGGCTCCAGGAGCCCCTGCAGGCCTGCGAGGAAGGCGCCCACCAGGGGTTCGGAACTGGTCCGCGGATCCCAGCCGATGACCAGTTCCCGGATGCCTCGGCTGCGCCCAGCCTCGCCCCAGGCGCGGCCCCACCGCTGCGCTTCGGGCAGGGTCAGGGGCGGAGCGAAGGCTTTTCCGCGCACACCATCGGTTCCAAAGTAGCGAAGGGTCATGCCGTGCTCCGAGACAACCCTCCATGCTCCCACAGGGTCAGGAGCCTGTCATGGCTTCAGTGCCATCCGGTAGCGGCATTCCCGCAGGGCGATGCCGTTCTCCCAGACCGTGCGGGATCCGCCGTCGGCCGCCCAGCCCAGGGCCTCGTAGAAGCGGCGGGCCCGGGCATTGCGCTCCAGCACCCAGAGCAGGACCTGAGGGTGTCCGCAGGCATCCAGATGATCCAGCGCCAGGGTGAGCAGGGCCCGGCCGAAGCCGCGGTTCCAGGCCAAGGGGTGCAGGTAGAGGGCGAACAGCTCGCCCGCCGCGGGTTCGAGGTCGGCGTCAGCCCG
>MWBB01000382.1 GCA_002068835.1 Acidobacteria bacterium ADurb.Bin340
TGACGGTGGGCAGGGGAGCGGCGGGAGCCGCCTGGGCCGCCAGGCAGGTCCCTGCGCCCAGAAACAGCAGGATCGGGAGCCAGCGCAGGAAACGGTTCACGGCTGGTCCCCCTTGAGCAGGGCTTCCATGTCCTTCACGGGCATGGGGCGGGTCATGTCCACCTGACGGTCCAGGGCTTCGGCGAAGCCACCGCCCGGGGCCGCCTCGGGACCATCCAGGCGACCCAGGAGTTGGATGCCCTGGGGCGTGAGGGCCAGGAGGAACCGCTCCTCGTCGGCGCGGAGGATGCTCACGAAGCGGCGATCCCCCAAGGCCAGGCTTTCTTCCACCTTCAGCCGTGAACCACCGGCGCCCGGCAGTTTGCGGACGCCGTACTTGCGGAAGGCCCAAAGACCTCCACCCGCGAGCCCGGCTACCAGGAGGGTGGACAACAGGGCCCGGGCTCCCGAAGGGGCGGGGGGAGGCGCCTGGGTCTGCGTCGGTTTCCCGTCAGCCAGGTCCAGAGGCTGCTGGAGTTCCTGTTCCGCCGGACTGGGCGGAGGTGCTTGAGCCATGACAGGAAGGGCCAGGAAGGCCAGCAGAATGAGATTCTTGGGATGGCGGCAAGGCACGACAGGCTCCCGACAGGGGACCGGACCCGTGCGAGGGCCATGCCAGGACGAGGGAATCCCCGGCCTCGGATGCTCCTGGGGGTTCCGGGCTCCCGATCGGGTCTTTCGGGGCCCGGTCCGGTATGTTGATCGTGTTGCCCGAGGCCCCATGATTCCGACCCTCGCCCTGCTGCGGACCCTCCTCGCCTTGCGGGACCCTGCCTTGCTGGCCACGGTGGTGGGGCCCGAAGGGCTGCTTCGTCCCCGCAGGGGGGCCATGGCTCTGGGCACGGAGGAAAGGCATGGCCAGGAGGCTCCTGATCCCGGTTGGCCGGACCTGGAGCCCTGGAAGGCTCTGGTCCTCCCGGAAGGGCCGCCCCTGAGGATCCGGGTCCCGCTGGTCCAGGGATCCGAAGCGTTCCTGGACCTGCTGCTGGAAGGGGTGCATCCCGGAATCCGGCCGCCCTGGATTCCCTTCACCGAGCAGCTTCTGGGAAAGGGACGGGAGGTGGCTCTGGTGACCGTCATCGCCGTGGATGGGGACGTGCCCTGCGGGCTGGGGGACCGCTTCGCCTACGATGATCACCTGCATGGCCTCCAGCCTGGGGACCGGGATCTGAACGTGCGGTTCGGGAGGGCTGTGGAGGCGGCCCGGGCCGAAGGCTGCACCCGGACGGTCCCCGTGGAGATGGTCCGGGGAACCCTGGAACTTCTCGTGGACCCGCTGGGGGAAGCGGGGCTTAGAGCGCCAAACAAAACTCCCGAGGAGCCGCGACGATGTCAAACCGCGTGAACCAGCCAGGAAGAGGCCGCACCGCGATGGGGTTCCATCGTGGAAGGGCTCTGACGCCGCTGGGCGCGCGGTTTCACAT
>MWBB01000383.1 GCA_002068835.1 Acidobacteria bacterium ADurb.Bin340
GACCGATAAGCACAACACCCTGACCCGCCGCGTGGAGCCCCTGGCCACCCAGACGCCCGGCGTGGCAACGCTCTACACCTGCGGCCCCACCGTCTACAACTTCGCCCACATCGGCAACCTGCGGACCTTCCTGTTCCAGGATCTCCTCAAGCGCGTACTCACGGCCTCCGGCTACGAGGTGCGCCACTGCATGAACATCACGGATGTGGAAGACAAGATCATCCGGGACAGCCAGAAGGAGCTGCCCGAGGAAGCCGGCAACGCCGCCCGCCATGCCGCCATGAAGGCCCTGACGGACCGCTACACCGAAGCCTTCTTCCAGGATCTGGAAGCCGTGGCCATCCGGCAGGACAGCTTCACCTTCCTGCCCCGGGCCACCGCCTACATCCCCCAGATGATCGGGCTCATCCAGCGCCTGGAGGCCAACGGTCTCGCCTACGCCCGGGAAGGCAGCGTGTACTACCGGGTGGCGGGTCTGCCCCACTACGGCTGCCTGGCGCACCTGGACCGTGAGGGCATGAAGATCGGCGCCTCGGTGGATGCCGACGAGTACGACCGCGAATCCCTCAGCGATTTCGTGCTCTGGAAGGCCGCCAAGCCCGGCGAGCCCACCTGGGAGAGCCCCTGGGGGCCCGGCCGCCCCGGATGGCACATCGAGTGCTCCGCCATGGGCATGGACCTGCTGGGGGAGCGGGTGGACCTGCACAGCGGCGGCGTGGATCTGATCTTCCCCCACCACGAGAACGAGATCGCCCAGAGCGAAGGCGCCCTGGGCCACACGTGGGTCACCCACTGGGTCCACGGCGAGTTCCTGCTGGTGGAAGGCGAGAAGATGTCCAAGAGCCTTGGCAACTTCTTCACCCTCCGGGACCTGGTGGACCGGGGCATCGACCCCCTGGCCTTCCGCTACGCCATCCAGAGCAACCACTACCGCAAGCTCTACAACTTCAGCTTCGATGGCCTGAAGGCCGCCAGGAGCGCCCTGGACCGCCTCCGCACCTTCCGCCGCCGCATGGCCGAGGATCCCTCCAACGCCCCCGCGGGCGAAGGCACATGGAAGGAGGCCGTGGATCCGCTGCGCCGCCTGGAGGAGGCCCGAACGGCCTTCTGGGAGGCCTTGGCCGACGACCTCAACACGCCCGAGGCCCTGGCCGCCCTCTTCACCCTGGTGAGCGACCTCAACGCCCAGGACGACCGCCTGCCCCTCACCCGCGAAGAACGGGACGCCGTGCTGGCCTTCCTGGATGAAAGCAACGGCATCTTCGCGGGCTGGCCCGCCGAGGAGGGCGCCGCCCTGGATGCGGACGTGGAAGCCCTCATCGAGGCCCGCAAGGCCGCCAAGGCCGCCCGGAACTGGGCCGAGGCGGACCGCCTGCGGGACCAGCTCAAGGCCATGGGCATCCTGCTGGAGGACCGGAAGGATGGCGCCGTGAGCTGGAAGCGGGCCTGACGGG
>MWBB01000384.1 GCA_002068835.1 Acidobacteria bacterium ADurb.Bin340
TCCCAGCCGCCCGCATGGCTTCGGTGCCCTCGCACAGGAGGCGCGGGAGGTGCCGCTTGGCCTCGAGGGCGGCCTGAACTGAGGAAACGGAGGCTACGGGGTTTTGGGTGGTCATTTCTCACCTTCGCGGGGGCACCTGCGGAGCGCGTGTTCCGTCTCCAGCTTCGTGACGCGGGTATCGAGCCGGTGGAGGTCGCGTGTCAGCCCCCCAAGCTGCTCTTGGATTTGTTCCAGGCGCCCCAGCACCATCGTCTTGATGAGGGCGGCCATGCCCATGACCGTGCCGATGATGACTGCGGTGATCGTCCCGAGGTCCATCACTTCCTCCCGGCCAGATAGCCGGAGGCGATCCCCACGGCGAACCCCTGCAACCGCCCGCGCCACAGCGCACCGGCCACGGCGGCCTTCTGCCCATCCAGGGCCAGCCGCAGCGCAACGGTTTCCCGGTGCCGTTCGTCGTGGGCCCGCTTCCACCCGTCCCGCTGGGCCTCCAACGACAGAATCAGCCCGTCACGGGCCTGGATCTGCTCCCGCTGGGCCTCCACCTGCTCAGTCATGGCATCGATCAGGCCCACAGGCTCCAGGGGGCCAGGACCAGCGGGGGGCACCACGCCGGGATCGGGCAGAGGACGGTTGCGGAGCCTGGCCACCAGTTCAGCGGCGCGGGCCGCCTTCGCGTCAGCGTCTGCCACCTGGGCACGGGCCTTGGCCTCATCCGCCTGCGCTCGCCTGGCTGACTCAACCGCCGCATCCGCCCTCCCCTTCGATTCCTGGGCCTGCTGTTCCGCCTGGGTGGCCTTCGCCTCGCCTGACCGCACACCTTGGAGGTAGCCCACGCCCCAGGCAGAGGCCAGGAGGCCCACGGCCACGCCGCAGGCCACGGTGGTTTGCTTCAGACCACGGATGCCCATGAGTTCGTCAGCGTGGAGGTCAGTCATTGGCCTGCCTCGCCTTCCGCTCTGGCTCCAGGATCACGGCTTCGATCAGGTCATCAACCCGGTCCACCACGAGCCGCTGAACATAGGTGTCAGGCGGGATCAGGTAGTGTTCCTGGAGGCGTTCCAGCTTCTCCCATGTGTGTTCCGGGATGAGGATGGTTAGGGTGCGAGGCCCGGTCACGCCTCACCCCCGGTCTTTGCGCTGCCGGGGTCCGACACTCCACCGGCAGCAGGTGGGGCCGAAACCCCGACTTCCGGCTTCTTGTAGCCCACCCCCGCCAGGGCGGCCACCGAAGCAGCGATGCCAAGCAAGGCGCCCACCGCACCCGTCCCGAGGTCGCCGCTGCCCACGATCCAACGGGCACAGGCACCCGTCAGGATCAGCAGGCAGACCACAAGGGACACCGCGGCCACGACGAAAACCAGCCGCTTCGTGCTGGGGTTCCCGGTGGCGCTGGAGGTGAGGGTGCGC
>MWBB01000385.1 GCA_002068835.1 Acidobacteria bacterium ADurb.Bin340
CACCTTCCCGAGCGTCTGCTCCAGGTTGCCGGCCTCCTCCCCGATGGCCAGCATGCGCACCACCAGGTTGGGGAAGTAGCCCACGCCGGCGGCCATCACGGCCAGGCGCTCACCCGCCTCCACGCCTTCCCGGATGCGGCGCACGCACAGGGCCAGGCGGGCGTTGCCCGTCACCTCCTGGCATTCCTTGAGGACCTGGAGGATGGGCAGGCCCGCACGGTACTGGGCGGCGAAGAAGGTGGCGAAGCGGGAGAGCCCCATGCGCAGGGCGAGGCCGCCCACCAGCGGCATCTTGAGCACCCGGGTGTCCCACCAGAGGCGGAGACCGGGGGAGCGCCGCAGGCCGGTCTTGAAGGCGAGGACGCCCCCGATGCCCAGGAGCACCACCAGCCAGCCCCAGGAGCCCAGGCCCTCGCCCAGGAGGATGAAGATCCGGGTGGGCAGGGGCAGGGGCACGTTGAGGTCCCGCAGCATCTTCATGATCACGGGCAGGGCGAAGGTGCTCACCACCAACACGACGAGGGCCACCAGGCCCACCACGATGAGGGGGTAGGTGGAGGCCTGCTTCACCTGGCTGGAGAAATCCTCGTCCCACTCCACCAGGCGGACCACTTCACGGATGGCCTCATCCAAATGGCCGCTGCTTTCTCCCGCCCGGATCATGTTCACGTGGAGGGGCTTGAACAGGGTGGGATGGAGTTCCAACCCATCCGAGAGGCTGGAACCGCCCTCGATGCGCCTCCGAAGTTCCTGGATGGCCTCATCCACGGCGGGCATTTCGGGAACCCGGTAATCCTCGAGGGCCACCAGGAGCGGCACGCCCGCCTCGAGATACGAGCCCAGGTGCAGGTAGAAGGCGATGAGGTCCTTCCGCTTGATCCGCGGCCCGAAGAAGCCTTTGCGTCCGGCGCCTTCCCGAACCTCCTCGCACCCGATGAGGAAGAGCCCCTCCCGCCCCAGCTCCTGGGCGAGGGATCCCTCGCTGGCCGCCGGGCGGACGCCCTTGATGGCGCGCCCGCCCTTGTCCCGGGCGCGGAAAGCGTAGGCGGGCATCAGCCTTCCTCGGCCATGGTGATGCGCAGGGCTTCCTCCAGCGTGGTGAGTCCCTGCTGGGCCAGGTGGAGGGCGTGCTCGAAAAGGCTCGTCTTCCCCTCCTTGCGGGCCTGCCCTTCGATCTCCGCCAAGTTTCCGCCGGAGGCGATCCGCTCCCGCACGGCGGGAGAAACGAACAGCAGGTCGTGGATGGGCCGGCGGCCCCGGATCCCCGTGTGGCCGCAGAGACTGCAGCCCTTGCCCCGCTCCCATTTGCCGTCCCGCTGGTGGGGCTTAAGCAGGGCGAGGGATTCCGCATCGGGCTCGTACGGGGCTGCGCAGGCCTGGCAGTTCACCCGCAGCAGCCGCTGGGCC
>MWBB01000386.1 GCA_002068835.1 Acidobacteria bacterium ADurb.Bin340
TACGCCCGCTGCAGTTGCGGTTCCCACCTGCAGACCATCCAGACCCCCACCGTGCTGCTCAGCAGCCTGGATGATCCTTTCGCTCCCGCCGCGGACCTGGGGCCGGTTTCACCCGCCGTGCACCTGCAGGTGGAGGCCCACGGAGGCCACATGGGCTACCTGTCGGATCGGCCGACGCCCCTGGGCAACCGGCGCTGGCTCGATTACGCGGTGGACCACTACCTGGAGCGCCTCGGGTAGAGCCAGGGCTTGAGTGCCCGCGTCACCCCGGGCATCACCACCCAGGTCATGAGGATCACCATGAGCACGGCGGAAACGGCACCTCGGACGGGCAGGGGCCAGCCGCCGAGAAGGGGCCCCAGCACCGCCTGGCTGAAGAGGGTGAGAGGGTAGAGGCCCACCAGCACGGACACAGCCACCTTCCAGACCGGCGGCGGCGGCGCGACCGTGGGCGGCAGCAGGCCGAACAACTGTTCCAGCCCGCTGATCACCTGGGCCTCGCCGGGACCTTCCACCAGAGGTTCCGCCTGGGCCAGCCACTGGGCCCGCTCGGGGCTTTCGATCCAGGCCCGCAGGTTCTGGGGGGTGTCGAAGGTGCTGACGAAAACCCATTCCGGCTGGGCCTTGCCCAGGGGCGGCACCAGTTGGCACGTGAGGCAGCCGGCCCGGGACGTCACTTCCCGGGTGAAGCCGTCCGCCCATTCCTGGAAGACATCCTCGCAGCCGGGCCTCACCCGCCGCGCCACCACCACCGTCGGCTGCCCCCCAGGATTGGGACTCATCGCATCCTCCTTGCCATCGAACCCGAAGCCCTCAGCTCCTGAACCACCTGCGGCAACGCAATCGCCACGGCCTCCACCTCCCCTGCCGTGGTTTCGCGGCCAAGGGACAGGCGCACCGTCCCCCGGGCCAGATCCGGCGGAACACCCATCGCCTGGAGCACATGGCTGGGCTCGGGACGCCCGGTGGTGCAGGCGCTGCCCGTGGAGACGCAGATTCCACGCTGGCTCAGGCGCAGCTGCAGGGCTTCGCCCTCCACGTCCGGCAGGGCGAGAAGGCTGGTGTTCGGCAGCCGCTCCGCACCGCCTCCGTGGATGCGCAGGTCCGGCAGCGCCTCCCGGAGCAGTGATTCCAGGCGATCCCGCAGGTCGGCCACCCGCTCCTGGTCCGGAAGATGGGCCAGGGCCAGTTCCGCGGCCTTCCCGAGCCCCACGATGCCCGGCAGGTTCTCGGTGCCGCCCCGGCGACCCCGCTCCTGCTCGCCCCCCACCAGGAACGGCCGCAGCCGCACCCCGCGCCGGATCCACAAGCCGCCGACACCCTTCGGGCCGTGGAACTTGTGCCCCGAGAAGGCCACCAGATCGGCGCCCCAGGCCGCCACATCCACCGGAA
>MWBB01000387.1 GCA_002068835.1 Acidobacteria bacterium ADurb.Bin340
GTGCTCCCGGACCCGGCGGGCCTGCCCTTTGTGCGGGACGCCAAGATCCTGGGCTTCATCGCCCGAACGGCGGCGGCCCACTACCGGGACAACCAGGTAGATCTCCGGGGTGTGGGTGAGAAGGTCCGGAAGCTCATCGACGACCACATCACCTCCCTGGGCGTCACCGTGCAGGTGGAGCCCGTCAGCATCCTGGACGTGGACTTCGAGGACGCCGTCAGCCAGCACGTGTCGGACCGGGCCAAGGCCAGCGAGATGGAACACGCCCTCCGCGCCCACATCCGTCAGCACTTCGAGGAAGACCCCGTGCTCTTCCAGCGGATGTCGGAACGCCTGGAGCAGGTGCTCACCACCATGCGGGACAACTGGGTGGAGATCATCAAGGCGTGGCGGGCCATGATGGAGGAGATCCGCCACGAGGGCGAGGAGTCCTCCTTCGGGCTCGACCCCAAGACCCAGGCCCCCTTCGCCCGGGTGCTCCTGGAGGAGATGGGTGCCGGTGACTCCCCCACGGAGGCCCAGGTCAAGCTGGCCTCGGACGTGACCATCGAGCTGGTGGAGCACATCCAGCAGGAGATCCGCATCGTGGACTTCTGGCGGAACCCCCATGCCCAGAGCGTCCTGAAGGGCTGGGTCTTCGACCACCTCGACCGGCGGGATGTCGTCCACTTCAAGAAGGCCCGTGCCGTGGCCGATCGGCTGGTAGACCTGGCCAAGGCCCTGCACGACCGTCTGGTGGACTGATGGATTTCCTGGATCTCGGTGACCTGCACTTCCGGGTGCGCCGCAGCGCACGTCGGAAGACGCTGGGGCTCACCGTGGAGCGGGACGGGTCCCTCACGTTGGCTCTGCCCGAGACCTGCCCCCTGGAGCGGGCCACCCAGTTCGCCGAGTCACGCCGGTTCTGGGTCTACGTGCAGCTCGCCAAGCGGAACCTGTTGACCCGGCCCGTGCCCATCAAGGAGTTCGTGAACGGGGAGGGCTTCACCTACCTTGGGCGGACCTACCGGCTAAAGCTGGTCGATCCCACCGAGGTGGAACCCCTGCGGCTGGTAGGAGGCCGCTTCGAGCTACACCGGGACCGCACCATGGAGGCGGAGGCCGTCTTCCGAACCTGGTTCATCCGCACCGGCAAGGAGTGGCTCACCCGCAGGGTCCAACGTCTGGCCCGGGAGGTCGGCGTGGAACCCACTGGCGTCCAGATCCAGGAGCTGGGCTACCGATGGGGAAGCTGCGGCAAGAACCACCGGCTCTACTTCCACTGGCGGGTGATGACCCTGCCCGCCTCCTTGGTGGAATACGTAGTCGTCCACGAACTGGTGCACCTGGTGGAACCCCACCACACCCCGGCGTTCTGGAGGCGGGTGGCGAGGGTCATGCCGGAC
>MWBB01000388.1 GCA_002068835.1 Acidobacteria bacterium ADurb.Bin340
CGAACGTCCGCTGGGCCGCATCCAGCTCCCCCGGGGCCAGCACCGCCACCCCCTCCGCCCGCAGCAGGGGATGGACCACGGTGCGGAACAGATCGTGCTGGCGCTGAACGTGTTCGTGGATGCGGCGGCTCACCTCCGTGAGCAGGCGACGGGGCGTGAAACCGTCCGTCCCCGGCTGCTGGATCCCAGCATCGATCTGCCGCCAGATGCCCGCCACCCGAACCATGAAGAACTCGTCCCAGTTGCTGGAGGCGATGGCCAGGAACTTGAGGCGCTCCAGGAGGGGATTCGCCTCATCCTCGGCTTCCTCCAGGACCCGCTCGTTGAAGGCCAGCCAGCTCAACTCGCGGTTGAGGATCTGATCGGGGCGGGGCAACCGTCGTTCCATGGGTTGAAGCCTACTCGGCCGTGCCTATCCGTTACCCAAAGGTTACCCCCTGTTCACATCGCCGGAAGGGGTGGACCGCGACCAATCCCTGACACACCCCTCCCGCTTCTGTGACATCCTGGTGGCACCCCGGTGAAGGGACCGCCGCGCTTGCTGTGCGAACGGGCGGCCTTTTCCCGGGACCCGACCCAGGCGCCCCCGCGCCCCCTGGAGACTGCCATGGAGCCCATCCATCCCCGTGTATTCAGCGAGATCGGCCGCCTGGAGCAGGTGGTCGTCCACGCTCCCGGCCCCGAAGTGGACCTGATGGTGCCGGCCATCATGGAAAAACTCCTCTTCGATGACATCCTCCACGGCGACCACGCCCGGGAGGAACACGCCCTGTTCCGGGGAGCCCTGGCCCGGGTGGCCCATGAGGTGCTGGACATCCAGGATCTCTTCATCGAGGCCCTGGCCGAGGAAGGCGTGAAGCTGGCCTTCATCGAGGACCTCCGCCGCCTGGTGAACCTGCCGGATGCCACCTGCAACCTGCTGCGGGACATGAGCCCGGCGGATTGCGCCCGCAGCATCATCACCGGCATCGCCTGGGAGGACGCCCCGGAACGCACCCACTGGCAGCGCGGCTTCGAGTACCGTCTGCGGCCCATCCCCAACCTGCTCTTCATGCGGGATCCCGCTGCGGTGCTGGGGGATGTCTATTCCGTGAACTCCATGGCCACCTGGGCCCGGGAGCGGGAACCCCTGATCCTTTCCTACGTGTTCCGCCACCACCCGCGCCTGCGCCACCTGCCCGAGCGCGCACGGGTCTTCGATCAGGTCACGCCGCTCCTCAAGGGCGAGATCCGGGCGCCCCTGAGCCTCGAAGGCGGCGACATGCTGGTGCTCAGCGACAAGGTGCTGGCCATCGGCTGTTCCGAGCGCACCAGCGCCGATGCCGTCCACCAGCTGGCGGAAAGCCTCCGGGACCACTACCGCCGAGGCGAGGCCACCTTC
>MWBB01000389.1 GCA_002068835.1 Acidobacteria bacterium ADurb.Bin340
AACATCGCCTGATGGGGGGCGGGCTTCCCACCGGGGCGCTTGACCTCGATGAATACCGCCCTACCTGCGACTGGTTCTAAGCCCAGGAGGTCCGGGAACCCCGCCGGGATACCAGTGGAGCCAGCGGAGCCGTTCGGACGACCACGGCGCAAGCCACGGCCCCCAGCGTCGATTTTCCAGAGGGTGATCCTGTGCCGGTAACGGAACGCTTCCTGGATCGCGGCTTCAACCTGGCGCTCGGTCATCATGCCGCCACCTCCACCCGCCGCTGGACCTCAGCCCATAGCTCGGTTTCGGTGCCGTAGTTCGCCTCGAACTGCCGGGGCCACGCGTGATACGCCACGCCGAACCCGCCCGCCCGGTGATGCGTGGGGCACAGGGGGATCACATGGAAGTGCGAGGCCCGCTGGCTCATGCCCAGCTTCACGCCGGTTTCGGGGTTCCGCTTCAGGTGGTGGATTTCAGCGGGGGCGTGCCCCAGGCCTTCCCGGTGGCAGACGATGCAGCCCAGGGAGGCCACGGCGTCCAGGTGCTTGCGCTCGGCGGTGGTCATCGGGGGCCCCCTGCATCCCAGAAGCACATCCGATGCCCGCCCCTGGATTCTGCGACGGCATCGCAGCGATTGGCCCAGGCGTTCATGGCGGCCTGGTATTCGGCATCGCTCATGCCTTCGCAGTTCGGCATCTTTGCGCACTCATCGGCGCAGGGGCAGATGTCGCAGGCGTCCGGTGGGGTGCGGTCGAAGGGGATGATGCTCATAGACCACCCCCAAGTTCAGCCTGCTCTTCCCAGCGACCCACCGGGGGCGGGGTAAACCCATCCGTATCCCGAATGTCCTCCGTGAAGAGGTTGTGGGCAGGGTTGAAACTCAGCCGGACCTTACCGAAGCGGGCCCCGCCACGGTTCTTGGCGATCCGACACATGACCGTTCTGCGGTCCCCGGTGGGGTTCTTCTCGGTGTTCCAGAGCAACAGGGCTATGTCGATGTCCCGTTCGATCTGACCGGAGCCAAGGAAGTGCTGGAGACTAGGTTCCTGCCCTTCCTGAACCTCTCGGTTGAACTGGGACAGCATCAGCACGTTGCAGCGGAGGCGCTGGGCCAAACGCTTGGCGCTCTTGGTGATCTCCCCAATGCGCTGGGCTTCGTTCGTGTCCCGGCGGCCCTTGATCTCTGGAGCCTCGAGTAGCTGGAGGTAATCCACCACGACCAGGGACAGGGGCGATTTGCGGTGTTCCCGGTGGATGGCCGCCTCGAGGGAGGTCCAGGAGTCACCGCTGAACCCGTGGATGCCAACGATGTTGCGCCTAACCTGCTCCAGGATGGCCCGGTTCTCCGGGGAGGCATCAACCCCGCGGCGCAGGGC
>MWBB01000390.1 GCA_002068835.1 Acidobacteria bacterium ADurb.Bin340
GGGGGCCAGCACCGCCGCCGAGCAGGACATGGCCCGCACCCAGCTGGCCCAGGCCCAGGCGGGCCTGGCCGGGGTGAAAGCGAACCTCGCCTTCACCCAGATCCGCGCCCCCTTCGCGGGTGTGGTGCAGGCCCGCCGCGTGAACGAGGGCGATTTCGTGGGCCCCGGCATGCCCCTGGTGGAAGTTGAAGGCCAGGGCGCCCTGGAGCTGGTGGGCTCCGTGTCCGAAGCCGAAGCCGCGGGCCTGAAGGTGGGCACCCGCCTGCCCTTCGAGGCCGATGGCGGCAGGGGCGAAGCGGTCATCACGGGCCTCGCCACCGGCGGCGATCCCATCTCCCACCGGGGCACCCTGCGGGCCCGCATCCTGAAGAGCGACGCGGCCCTGCGCACCGGCAGCTTCGCCCGCCTCCAGCTTCCCACCCGCGGCGCCGCAGGCGATGGCATCCTCCGGGTGCCCCGCACGGCGCTGGTGAACCGCGGCGAGCTGACGGGCGTCTTCGTGGCCCGGGAAGGCCGCGCCGAACTGCGCTGGCTTTCCCTGGGCGAGCCCGAGGGCGCCCTGGTGCCCGTGCGGGCCGGCCTTTCCAAGGGTGAGGCCGTCATCGACGCCCCCGGCAACCTGAAGGACGGACAGCCCATCGAGGTGCGCCCATGAGCGCTGAACCCAAGCTCGGCCTCGCGGGACGCCTCGCCAAGGGCTTCCTCCGCAGCAAGCTCACCCCCCTGATGGTGCTGGCCTCCCTGATGCTGGGCCTACTGGCCGTGGCCCTCACGCCCCGGGAGGAAGAACCCCAGATCGTGGTGCCCATGGTGGATGTCTATGTCCCCATGCCCGGCGCCAGCCCCAAGGAGATCGAAAGCCAGGTCACCACGCCCCTGGAGAAGCGGCTGTGGGGCATCCCGGGGGTGGAGTACCTCTACTCCGTCTCCCGGCCCAACGTGGCCCTGCTCACCGTGCGCTTCAAGGTGAACGAGGACCAGGAACAGAGCCTGGTGAAGGTCCACCAGGAGCTGATGTCCAACGCTGAGGTGCTGCCCAGCGGCGCGATGAAGCCCATCGTGAAGCTGCTCACCATCGATGATGTCCCCTTCCTCACCCTGACCCTTCACGGCCCCGACCAGACCCCGGGCCGCCTGCGGGCCCTGGGCGAAGCCCTGGCCCGGGAGCTGCAGACCGTGCCCGACACCGCCCAGGTGCGGGTGGTGGGCGGCGCCAAGCGCATGGTCCGCATCGAGCCGGATCCGGAGCGCCTGCGGGCCCTGGGGATGTCCGTGGCCGAACTGCAGCCCGCCCTCCAGACCGCCGAGGCCCAGCTTCCGGCGGGAGCGCTGGTGGACCGCAACCGCCGC
>MWBB01000391.1 GCA_002068835.1 Acidobacteria bacterium ADurb.Bin340
GGTGGAGGTGCGCAACTACGCCAAGACGCCCCTCACCGCCGAGGAACTGGGAGGACTCCTTCCGGCGAACCCCACGCCCTACCTTGGAAACAAAAGCCCCAAATACAAGGAATTGGGCCTGAAGGATCGACAACCCTCCAAGGCCGAAGCCGTGGGCCTCATCGTGGCGGACAACAACCTGCTCAAGCGGCCCCTCCTGGTCCACGACCGGGGTTTCATCGCAGGGTTCGACGAGGCGGCCTACCGGGCCCTGAAAGGCTGATGCGATGCGCTTCCTGAGCTGGAATGTGAACGGATTCCGGGCCGTCCTGAAGAAGGGCTTCATGGACTGGCTGGAGCAGGCCGATCCCGATGTGCTGTGCCTCCAGGAGATCCGCTGCACCTGGGAGGAAGTGGACCTGGGTGTGCGGCGCCAACTGGAATCCGCCTACGACCTTTGCTGGTTCCCTTCCACCGCCAAGAAGGGCTATGCCGGAAGCGCCACCCTGAGCCGGAAGGGCTCCGGATGGACCCACGCCCCGGGCCTTGGCATCCCGGACTACGACACCGAAGGCCGCATGATCCTGAGTCGCCTCAGGGATCTGACCCTGATGGCGGGCTACTTCCCCAACGCCTCCCAGGGCCTGGTGCGGCTCCCCTTCAAGCGCCAGTGGGCGCGGGATGTGGCCGCGGAGGTCACCCGCCGCCACGCCGCGGGCGAACAGGTGATCCTGGTGGGGGACATGAACGTGGCCCCCGAAGAGATCGACCTGGCTCGCCCCAAGGACAACGTGAAGAACCCGGGGTTCACCCCCGAAGAGCGGGAGGACTTCCGGCTCTACCTGGAGGCCGGCCTGGTGGATGTGCTGCGGGAGCGCAATCCCGGTGTTCCGGGCCTCTACACCTGGTGGACCCAGCGGGGCGGTGCCCGGGCCAGGAACGTGGGCTGGCGCATCGACCTCTTCCTGGTGTCCCGCGGACTGGTTCCCCGAGTGGACGAGGCGTCCATCCATCCCGAAGCCTCTGGAAGCGATCACTGCCCCATCGGACTTAAACTTTCCTGATGGAACGCTGGAGGCCCCCGAAGGGGCCTCCAGCGTTCAGAGAAAGGATTGAATTACTTGATGTTCTTCAGGCTTGGATCGGCCAGCATCGCCTTGGCTGTATCCGCGTTCTTGCCCGTAGGAGCAATCTCAAGATACTTCATAAGGTTCTGCTTGGCCCCCTTGAGATTCATCTCTGCATAGTCACACATGGCCAGCAGATAAAATGCATCGGCATATTTGGGATCGATGTCAAGGGTGCTAAGAAGGAATGGGCGAGCATCCTTCATGTTGCCTGCGTTAAATGCTTCAAC
>MWBB01000392.1 GCA_002068835.1 Acidobacteria bacterium ADurb.Bin340
CCCCGCGGCGCCGGGGTGGTGCGGTTCTTCACAGCCTGCCGCTGGGCGGTCTCCCGCATCTCGCGCCGCAGCACCACCTGCACCCAGAAATAGGCCGCCAGCAGGCCCAGGATCATCACCCAGACCCCGGCCCGGAGGAAGCCCAGGCGCCGATGCAGCAGGCTGCGGATCCTTCCCTCCACGCTACCTCCGAGGGAAGGGACGGTGCCAGCGGAAGGCCAGCGTCCCCCACAGCGGCACCGTGGCCAGCACCGCAAGCCAACCCCAGCCCCACACATGGGGCCCCGCCGCCATCCGCACAAGGGCGTGAGCCAGCAGGACATGGAGGACCGCGAAGGCAGCCAGGCGCACCCACAGCGTGCGGACACTGGCGGGCGGCCAGTGCTCCAGGCTCCAGGACAGCGCCAGGGCCACCGTCATGTTGGCGAGGGCCATCCCCCCGGCCTGGGGCATCATCCGAAGGCCGGACTCCAGCACCCACCCGCCAGCCGATGCCCAGAGCACGCCTGCCAGGCGGCTGTGGAAACCCGGAGCGAATCCCAGCACCAGCGCCCCGTGGACCGGAGCCTGGAGGAGGGGCCAGGGCGCGAGCAGGTGGACGAGCACCAACGCCACGGCCGAGGCGAACCCCAGGCGAAGGTTCGGTTCCCGGACTGGACTCACGGTGCCTCCTGGGTCTCGGTTTCCGGAGGCGGCGGCGGCGGCTCCACCTGGATCGGAGGTTTGGGCGGCAGGAGCAGCACCAGGTGGATCTTGTCCAAGGGCGCGGCCAGCGCCACCTCCAGGGCCAGCTCCCGTTCCCGGGGCCGGACAGCGGTGACATGGCCCACCAGAAGCCCCCTCGGAAACACCCGGTCCAGCCCGGAGGTCAGCACAGGCTCGCCCACCTGGACGACCTCCTGGGGCCCCACGTAGCGCACCGCCGCCCGTCCCGGCCCGGTTCCCTGGAGCACCCCCGTGGCGCGGCTCCGGGCCAGCATGACCCCCACCGAAGCGTTGTGGGCATCCACCGGCAGCACGCTGGCCTGACCGGGCGCCACCGCCCAGAGACGGCCCACCACGCCTTCAGGACAGATCACGCCCTGGTCCGCCACGAAGCCCGCCTCGGAACCCCGGTCCAGGATCAGGCCCCCGAAGGAGGCCCGGCGCAGGTCTGCCACCACCCGGGCACCGGTGGTTTCCAGCGGAACCTGCCGCTGGAGCCCCAGCAGACGGACCGCCTCCTCGGCTTCCACCCTCCGGGGAGCCTGGCGCTGCGCCTCCAGCCTCAGGGCCTCCACTTCGTGCCTCAGGTGATCGACTTCGGCTCGGGCCC
>MWBB01000393.1 GCA_002068835.1 Acidobacteria bacterium ADurb.Bin340
GGCATGGGCGCTCCCTGCTGAGCCCCCTGGAGGGACTGGAGGAGCTGGGCGGGATCCTGGGGGGAAGCCTGGGCGCCTGCGGCGATCACCAGGACCAGGGCCCCCTGCAAGGATCGTCTGACACATTGCCATCGCTGATGCACGCTTGGTTCTCCTTCAGGACAGGGTCTTCCAGGGGCCAGAGGCGTCCCTGTTGAAACGGGTGGTCAGGTCCACCCAGGCAGCGCCTTTTTCGGCCTGCGCAGGGGACCAGTCGGGCAAGGTTTCCTCGATGAAGGCCAAGATGGCCGGACGGCGCTCTGTATCCGGCAGGGCAAGGATCTGTCGGAGGTTCTCGGCCCAAGCTTCCGCAGCCGACCAATCGAACGCCTCGGGCAGGGCTGCACTCACCTTCGGGTGATCCGTAGGCTCCACTCGGGCCAGATCCTGGAAGAGTTCCTCGTGCAGCTTCTCTCCGGGGCGGATGCCAGCGTGGACGATCTCGATATCCTCGCCAGGCTTCAGGCCCGACAACCGGATCATGTCCTCGGCCAGATCCAGGATCCGCACGGGATCCCCCATATCCAGCACATAGACCCGGCCACTGTCTCCCAGCAGCCCGGCCTGGAGCACCAGCTGGCTGGCCTCGGGAATGGTCATGAAGAACCGGGTCATGTCCGGATGCGTGACCGTCACGGGGCCTCCCCGCCGAATCTGCTCCCGGAACAGGGGCACCACGCTGCCCCGACTGCCCAGCACGTTCCCGAACCGGACGCTCACGAACCTGCGGCGTTCACCGCCCAGGTTGGCGGCCGCCTCCACGATCATCTCGGCCAAGCGCTTGGAGGCCCCCAGGAGGTTGGCCGGCGAAACGGCCTTGTCCGTGGAAATGTTCACCAAGGTCTGGCAACCGTTTTCCAGGGCCGCTGTCACCACCTGGTAGGTGCCCAGGGCATTGTTCTCCAGGGCCTCTTCGGGATGGGATTCCAGGTAGGGCACGTGTTTGTGGGCCGCCGCGTGGAACACCACCTGAGGCTTCCACTGGCGGAACACCTGCCCCAGGCGAACGGCATTCCGGATGTCGCACAGTTCGATGGCGATGGGAAGCCCCGGCTGGCGGGCCCGGAGTTCCCGCTCCACCTCCCAGAGGCTGAATTCGCCGCGCCCCAGCAGCACGATGCGCGCCGGGGAGAAGGTCGCAACCTGACGGGCCAGTTCGCTGCCGATGGAGCCGCCTGCTCCCGTGATCAGCACCACCCGGTCGTGGAGTTCCCGGCCGATGGCCTGGAGATCCAGGGCCACGGGCTCCCGCCGAAGCAGATCCTCGATGGC
>MWBB01000394.1 GCA_002068835.1 Acidobacteria bacterium ADurb.Bin340
TTGAGGAGCTCCAGCAGGGGCGCGGGGCCGCTGCCG
Source organism: Acidobacteria bacterium ADurb.Bin340 (assembly GCA_002068835.1). Lineage (GTDB taxonomy): Bacteria > Acidobacteriota > Holophagae > Holophagales > Holophagaceae > MWBB01. The sequence goes on from MWBB01000394.1 coordinate 37, forward strand.
CCGTTCACCCCCACCAGGTCGGCGCCCCAATCGTCCAGCTTGCGGATGTACCACTCGGGCTCGGTGCCGTAGAGGGTCTGGCCCTCGTCGTTGGGGGTCATGGAGGCCGCCACGGGCAGATCGCAGCAGGCCCGAACGGCGGCGAGGGCCTGGCCGACCTCGTTGAGGTCCGCGAAACCCTCCAGCACGAAGAGGTCCACGCCCTCCACCAGCAGCGCCCGCACCTGCTCCGCGAAGAGGGCCTTGGCCTCCTCGAAGCTGGTGGGCCCCCAGGGCTCGATGCGCACGCCCAGCGGGCCCAGGCAGCCCGCCACCCAGGCGCCCTCCCCGGCGGCCTCCCGGGCCAGACGGACCCCGGCGCGGTTGATGGCCTCCAGGTGCTCCGCCAGGCCGTAGCCCTGGAGCTTGGCCCGGTTGGCGGCCCAGGTGTTGGTGGTGAGCACCTGGGCCCCGGCGGCCTGGAAGGCCTCGTGGATGATTCGGACCTGCTCCGGCGCCGTGAGGTTGGCCTCGTCGAAGGAGCGGTTGATGAAGTGGCCCTGCTCGTAGAGCACCGTGGGCACGGAGCCATCGAACAGGAAGCGCTGCCCGGCGTTCAGGGCATCTCGGAAGGAAGGGCGCATGGAACCTCACTGAGAAAGGCCATCCCCGCGCGCAGCTCCGGGCCGTGACCCGAAGTTCCAGTGCTGCTTGCCGTTCCGACGCATCGCTCGGCATCTCTCCGGTCGCGGCTTTCGCCGCCCGGCGGGAATTGGCACCTTGCCTCAACGGCAGGTTGCCAAGGTTTCACAGGGCCCGTCCCTCCACCTTTCTGGATATCGCGCTATGGGAACTGGCAAAGAACCGCAAGGGTCAGGATGGAAGCCCGGTTCCCGGGTTGTCAAGCGGGGTCGCCACCACACGGTTGCGCCCCTGCCCCTTGGCCAGGTAGAGGCCGCGATCGGCCGCCTGGAGCAGGGCCTCGGCCTCGTGCCCATGCTGAGGGAAGGTGGCGACCCCCAGGCTGGCGGTGATGCGGCAGCCTTCGGGGAATTCAGGCGGAACAAGCTCCAGGGCCTCGATCCCGGCCCGCAGACGTTCAGCCAACACCCGCGCCTCCTCGGCGCCCGCGCCAGGAAGGACCACGGTGAACTCCTCGCCCCCGTAGCGGGCCACCAGGTCGCCGGAGCGGAGCCGGGCCTGGAGGGTGCGTGCGAAGAGGGCCAGCACCCGGTCGCCCACCTCGTGGCCAAAGCTGTCGTTGAAGCGCTTGAAGTGGTCGATGTCGAGCAT
>MWBB01000395.1 GCA_002068835.1 Acidobacteria bacterium ADurb.Bin340
GGCACTGGCCCTGGCCGGTGTTCAGGCGGAGCTGGATGGCGCCCTCCACCAGGCCCGCCACTTGGCGCGGGCCCGGGGCGCCACGGTCCGGGTGACCCTGGGGCAGCCGGACGCGGTTTCGGCCGTGCTGGGCCTGCGCCTGCCCCGGCAGGTTCGATGGGGCAAGCCAACCCGCGTGCCCCTGCCCAAAGGCATGGCCGATCCCGTGAAGGCGGACGACACCGGTCAGGCCCATGCCTCCATCTCGTTCAGCCCGCTGGGAACCGCGACGGCCACGACCTGGTTCCTGTCGCAGGATGATGACGTGCTGTGTGTCCGCATGAACGGCAAGGCCCGCTGGCGGATGCTCCGGTGGCGTCCCGGAGAGGGCGGCTGGAAGGAGGCGGGGCCATGAGAATCCGTGAACTTGCGCCAGAACAGCGTCCCCGCGAACGGCTCCTGGCGGGCCAGGGGGAGACCCTGTCCGATGGCGAACTGCTGGCGCTGCTCTGGGGGTCCGGGCTGCGAGGCCGCAACGCGGTGGAACTGTCCCAGGATCTGCTCGCCCGGTGCAGCGGCCTGCCCGCCCTCATGGGCCTGGGGCTCCAGGATTGGCTGGAGCTTCCAGGACTGGGCCCTGCCAAGGCCTGCCAGCTCTGGGCTTCCGCAGAGCTGGCCCGGCGGGCGGCCCGGGGGGCCGAGCGGCCCCGCATCACCAGCCCCCGGGCGGCCGGAACCTACCTGCTTTCCCGTTGCCAGGGCTGGGCCGAAGAGCGCTTTGGCCTGTTGGCCTTGAATGCCAAAGGTGAACTGCTGGCCGAGCGGATCCTGAGCCAGGGAACAGCGACCGGGACCCTCATCAGCCCGAGGGAGTTCTTCCGGGAGGCCCTGCGTTACGGGGCCACCACGGCGCTGGCTTTCCACAACCACCCCAGCGGCGACCCCACGCCCAGCCGGGAGGATGTCCAGCTGACCCGGCGGCTCCGAGCGGCCGGGGAAAGCCTGGGCGTGCCCCTGGCGGATCACCTGGTCCTGGGCCTGGAGCGCTACCACTCCTTCCGGGCCGATGAAGGGTGGGACCGGGAGGCAGCGGGCTGAGCATACTGGGGACATTCCGCTTCCTGGGGCAGAATCCCTTCATGTCCTCCCGCATCCCCCTTCCGGACGCAGCCTGGCGAACGCGCCTCCAGGGGCTTCTCCGTGGGGTCACGGTGCTCTGCGGTCTGGGCACCCTGGGGCTGCTGGTGCTGGTGGTGGGCTGGCCCCTCACGGAGGCCAGCCGGGCCCTGGCCCGCACGGCCACCACCTGGCTGCTGGCGG
>MWBB01000396.1 GCA_002068835.1 Acidobacteria bacterium ADurb.Bin340
CGCCAGGCGGATTTCGGCCTGCTGGCCCTGGCCGCGGGCTTCCTGGCCCTGGCGGTGCCCGTGGCCCTGGCCTGGCGCTGGGTGGGGCCCCTCTGGGCCGCCTTCGCCCTGGCCCTGGCCTGGGCCGCCCAGCGCAAGGCCGAGGAGGGCGTCTGGGAGGCCCACGAAGTGCGGGCCCTGCGCCGTCTTGCCTTCGCCCTGGCCTGCGCCGCCACCCTGCGCTGGCTGGTGCACGGCTTCGATGTCTGGGATTTCGGCTACCTGCCCTACGCCCGGCGGGCGGCCCTGGTGCCCTTCTTCAACAGCCGCTTCGCGGAGGGCGCCCTGGCGGCCTGCGCCTGGGCCCTGCTCATTCGCAGCGGCGGCGCCTTCCGGGTGCTGGGCTTCCTGGGTCTCCAGATCGTGGGCGGCCTCACCCTGTCCCTGGAACTGGCCCACACGGTGGTCCATCTGGGCGGCTCGGTGCGGGCGGGCTCCATCGTGCTCACCCTGGCCTGGGCCCTGTTCGGCGCCCTCCAGTGGCTCCGGGGCTTGAAGGCCCAGGAAGGGGCCCTGGCACTGGCTGCCGCGGGCTACACCTGGCTGGGCCTCGCCAGCCTCAAGCTGATCTTCGCGGACCTGGCCCGGGCCGACACGCCCACCAAGGCCCTGGCCTTCCTGGGCGTGGGCGCCATCTTCCTCACCGCCGCCCTGGTGGGCAACAAGGTGCGCGGGGAACGGGGACAGAACGACAACTGAGTTCAAAACAGGATGAACAGGATAAGAATTTGCGTTTTTATCCTGCCGATCCTGCCATCATGTTTTTATTTTTTAAACCAGATGGAGTTCAAATGAACAAATTAATTCATTTCATGTTTATATCCAGTTTGGCCTTTGGATGGATGGGCTGCGGACCGAAAACGTCCGAGGACCGGGCCAGCCTGAAACGGGCCGCTGTGGCCCCGGCGCCCGAATCCGGCTGGGCGCGGGTGGTGCTGGGCCGGGAGGCCCAGCAGGGCTTCCCCGATCTCTGGATCGGCGAGCCCGGAGGGGCCAGCGTGCCCTTCCTCGTGGAGCGGGACGGCCTCTGGGCGCCCCGGGAACTCCGGCCTTCCAAGCTCCTGCTGGGCCGTGATGGCTCGGGCCGCCCCACGGCGGAGTTCACCCTGGCCCTGCCCGAGGCCTGGCAGATCCGGGACCGGGAGCATCTGCACCTCCAGTTGGATCTGGAAGGCGCCGCCCCCTGGGTGGCGCGGGTGGAGGTGCAGCGGCGCCTCGGCGAAGGCCCCGGCATCACCCTGGAGCGGGACGAG
>MWBB01000397.1 GCA_002068835.1 Acidobacteria bacterium ADurb.Bin340
TTCTGATGCGCATGAAGGCCAAGGAGGGGCTGCGCCCCTACTGGATCCGCTGGGGGCACCTGCTCATCGCCTTCGGCGTGGTCGTGTGGTTCCTCTATGGTCTGCGCATCGACCTGGGCCTGGAGCCCCTCACGCGCACCCCCGTGGACCCGCGCCTGCTTTGGGTCTGGCTTGGCTACGCCATGGTGATCGCCTGGAAGCTGGTGCGCCTCCAGGGAAGCCTGGAGCGCGTCCAGCGCGCCCTGCTGCTGCCGCGGCGCGAGGAGTAGCCCGCCCTGGCGGAAGCCCCTGCCGCGGGCGGCAACCGGGGTCAGCTCCCCAGGGCCTCCGCCATGGCGCGGCGCAGTTCCTTCAGGGTGTAGGGTTTCTGGAGGAAGTGCGCCCGGCCTTCGCCCAGCACGTCCTGGGCGCAGTCGCCGCTGTCGAAGCCCGAGCACAGGAGCACGGGCAGCTCCGGGCGCCGGGCGTGGATGGCGAGGAAGGCCTCGCGCCCGTTCATGCGCGGCATGGTGAGGTCCATCACCACGAGGGCGATGCGGTCCGCCTCGGCCTGGAACCGCTCCACCGCCTCCTGGCCGTCCTGGGCCTCGAGGACCTGCAGCTTCATGGCGCGCAGCGCCTCCGCCGCGGTCTCGCGCACCGCGGGCTCGTCGTCCACCAGGAGCACCAGGCTGCCCTCCGGCAGCGTGCGGGTGGCCTCCCGCTCCTCCCGGGACTCCACCTGGCCGCTGGCCGCGGGGAGGTACAGGTGATAGGTCGTGCCGCGGCCCACTTCGCTCTCCAGGCGCAGGCCGCCCTGGTGCCCCCGCAGGATGCCCAGCATGGCGGCCAGGCCCAGGCCGTGTCCGGTGTGCTTGGTGGTGAAGAAGGGATCGAAGATGCGCGCCCGCAGCTCGGCCGGAATGCCGCAGCCCGTGTCGGACACCTCCAGTTCCAAATAGCGCCCGGGGGGTAGGGTGGCGTCCGGAAGCAGGCCCCGGAGCTCTCCCGCGTCCATGTCCAGCGCCCGGGTGGCCATGTGGATCGTGCCCTCGCCGGAACCGATGGCATCCGAGGCGTTGGTGACGAGGTTCAGCACCACCTGCTGCACCTGGGCGGCGTCCGCCTCCAGCGGGGGGAGGCCCTCCCCCAGCTCCATCTCGAGGCGGATCTTCTTGGAGATGGAGGCGCGAAGGAGGTCCGTCATCTCCCGGATCACGGTGTTGAGGTCCTGGAGGCGCACCACGAAGCTGCCCCTCCCGGAGTAGGCGAGCATCTGCCGGGTGAGCTCGGTGGCCTTGGCCACCGCCCGC
>MWBB01000398.1 GCA_002068835.1 Acidobacteria bacterium ADurb.Bin340
GGGGGGGCCGCCGGCGGGCCGGTGGGCGCGGAAGCGGTGGAACACATCCACCAGCCCCTCGGTCAGGGCCTGCCGAGCCAGGGTGGGCCCACCCTCCAGGAGCACCCGGCCCACGCCCCGGGCGGCGAGTTCGTGCAACAGGTGTCGCAGACTGCATCCTCCGGGGCCTGGAGGCAGGCGCAGGTCCTCCACGCCGGGGAGGGGAGGCTGCACCCCCCGGGTGGCCCGCAGGGCCGGTTGCCCTTCCACGGGACGCCAGACGCGGCGATCCGGGGCCAGACGCCCTTCGCCATCCAGCACCACCCGCAGGAAGGTGCGGTGGGGCGCCACGGGGGCGGGCCAGCGGTCCGTGAGCTGGGGATCATCGATCTCCACGGTGCCCCGGCCCACCACGATGGCTTCCGATGCCCGGCGCAGCGCATGGGCCAATCGCTGGATCTCCGGCGAGGTGACTTCCGTACGCTGGCCCGGAAGGCCCAGGGCCCCTTCGGATCCCAGGGCCAGTTTGAGGGCCACCCAGGGCAGGCCCGTGCGGATGAGCTTGAAGAAGGGCGCGTGGAAGCGGGTGCAGGCCTCGCCCAGGCAGCCTTCTTCCACGGCCATCCCGGCGCCCCGCAGCAGGGCCAGGCCGCCTCCATCCACCCGGGGGTTGGAGTCCCGAACGCCCACCACCACCCGGGCCGCCCCGGCCCGCAGCAGCGCGTCCGTGCAGGGGGGGGTCCGGCCGTGGTGGCAGCAGGGCTCCAGGGTCACGTAGGCCGTGGCGCCCCGGGGGTCCTCGCCCCGGGCCTCCGCATCCCGCAGGGCCAGGATCTCCCCGTGGGGATCCCCGGCCCGGGTGTGGGCCCCGCGGCCCAGGAGCCGCCCGTCCCGCACCAGTACACAGCCCACGGGCGGGTTGGGACTGGAGAGCCCCACGCCCTTCAATCCCTCCCGAAGGGCCAGGGCCATCCAGTGTTCATCCCCCGAAAGGGCTTCGGGATCCGGGAACGGACCGCCGCAGGCCAGTTCCCAGGCCCGGTCCGGCATCAGGTCAGCCAAGGAGCCCCTCCACGAAGGCCTCCGGGTCGAAGGGGATGAGATCGTCCACCTGTTCGCCCACGCCCACGAAGGTGATGGGGAGCTTGAGGCGCTCCAGGATGGGGACCACCACGCCGCCCTTGGCGCTGCCATCCAGCTTGGTGAGCACCAGGTCCGTCACCCCGGCGGCCTGCTTGAAAGCTTCGGCCTGCACCAGGCCGTTCTGGCCCGTGGTGGCATCCAGGACCAGTAGCACCCGGTGGGGGGC
>MWBB01000399.1 GCA_002068835.1 Acidobacteria bacterium ADurb.Bin340
CCCCCACCTGAGCGGCGTGGCCCAGTCCTACAACTACTACCCGGTGGCCTACCTCCAGCCCGAGGACGGCATCGCCGTGCTGGGCGTGGGCCTCGGGAAGTACGTGGTGGAGGGCGAACAGGCCTTCCGCTTCTGCCCCGCCTACCCCCAGCTGGACATGGTGAGCGCGGGCGAGCTGCTGAAGGCCAGCCAGCGGCACTTCTACGCCCTGGACCTGGGACGGGACACGGTGGACCTTTTTCGGGGCGAGGATGCCACCCTGGCCCGCCTCGACATCGCCGAAGCCGAGCGGGATGGCGCCCTGGCCCACTGCGCTTCCGTCTGGGACGCGGACGACCAGCAGCTCCGGCCGGGCCTGTACCGCCCCGGCCCCCGGGTCGTGAACTTCATGAACGTGGTCAAGTACGACCAGATGCCCCTGGCCCGGGTGCTGCGCACCACCCTGGACCTGGTGCGGGAAGCCATGGAAACCCCGGTGGAACTGGAATTCGCTGTGGACCTCGGTCCGGATCCCGTGAACCGCAAGCCCACGTTCTACCTGCTGCAGATCAAGCACCAGCTCCAGGATTCGGAAGACTGCAGCCTGGACGGCCTTCACCCCGGGGATCCCAGCCTGCTCCTGGCATCGGAACGCTGCGTGGGCAACGGCGTGGTGGAAGGCCTGCAGGATGTGGTCTGGATCGACCCCACCGCCTTCGACAAGACCCAGACCCCCGCGCTGGCCGAAAGCCTGGAACGCCTGAACGACCGTTTCCGGGCCGCGAACCGCCGCTACCTGCTGCTGGGCCCCGGCCGCTGGGGCAGCCGGGACCGCTACCTGGGCATTCCCGTCACCTGGCCCGCCATCTCCTGCGCCCGGCTCATCGTGGAATACGCCCTGCCGGACTTCCAGGTGGATGCCTCCCTGGGCTCCCACTTCTTCCACAACGTGACGGCCCTGAACATCGGCTACTGCTCCGTGCCCCACCCCTCCAGCACCAGCCGGATCGACTGGGACTGGCTCCGGACCCAACCCGAAGCGACCCGGCAGGGCGCCCTGGTCCATTCCAGGCTGGAGCAGCCCCTCCGCATCCGCATGGACGGCCGCCGGGGCATCTGCGCGGCCTTCAAACCCTGAACGGAAAGGCCCGCCAACCGGCGGGCCTTTCCGCGTCGGAACCGGATCCGCTCAGCGGCCGCCGAAACGGAACACGGCGCTCACCTGCAGCCAAGTGGCGGTGGAGAAGCCCAGGCCCTCGCTGCCGCTCTTCTTCACGGAAACCTGGTTCAGGGTGCCTTC
>MWBB01000400.1 GCA_002068835.1 Acidobacteria bacterium ADurb.Bin340
ACCCGCCGCACGCCCCTCAGACCCAGCACGTTCTCCAGGCGGTCCCACAAGCGCCGCACGTTTCCTGCTGCGGGTTCGTGAAGCTGCAGGGCCAGGGTCGACATGGGGCGGAGTATACGCCGGGGGCTGGCGCTACCATGGGCCCATGTCCCGGGATGCCAGCCTCTCCCAGCGCATCCGGCTCCTGCGCCGGGCGGTGGAGCTGGGCTTCGTTTCCGAAACGGAGGTGGGTCTGACCCTGGATCCCGGGTCGGCGACCCTTTCCGAAGAAGCCGTGGCGGCGGTTTTCGATCGGCTCCACGCCCAGGGGCGCATCCCGGCGGAGCTCCTGGCCGGGGAAGCCCTGGCGCCTTCAAGGGTCCCGCCGCCGGTGGTGGATTTCCCCATGCCGGCGGAGGGCCCCTACCAGCCCTTGGCCTTCCTGGGTGATGGCGGGATGGGACGCGTGTTCAAGGCCCTGGACCGACAACTGGGACGGGTGGTCGCCCTGAAGTTCCTCAAGCGGCTGGAGCCCGGAGCCTTGGAGCGCTTCCTGACGGAAGGCCGCGCCCAGGCCCAGATCGAGCACCCGCACGTGGTCCCCGTGCATGCGGTGGGCGACGTGGAGGGACAGCCCTACCTGGCCATGCGCTTCATCGATGGCCCCAGCCTGAAGGAGGCCCTGCCCCTTCTCAGCCTCGAGCAGAAGGTCCGCATCGTCCAGCAGTGCGCCGAGGCCCTTCACGCCTGCCACCGCCTGGGCATCCTCCACCGGGATGTGAAGCCCACCAACATCATGCTGGAGCGCACCGAAACGGGCGCCTGGTGGCCCTTCGTCATGGACTTCGGGCTGGCCCGGGAGCTGGGCAGCGACAGCCTGACGGTCACAGGCGTCATCGTGGGCACCCCGGTGTACTGCAGCCCGGAACAGGTCCAGGGGCGCCTGGAAGCCGTGGATCGCCGCTCCGATGTGTACGCCCTGGGCGCCACCCTGTACGAGTGCCTGACGGGCCACCCGCCCTACTCCGCTCTGGGCGGCCTGGTAGAACTCATCCGCCGCATCTGCGAGGAGGAGCCGCCCCCCCTGCGGCATCATCAGCCCAGCCTGCCCCGGGACCTCCAGACCATCGTCTCCACCTGCATGGAGAAGGATCCGGCCCGTCGCTACGATTCCGCGCGGGCCCTGGCCGAGGATCTGGACCGCTTCCTGGAAGGGGAACCCATCCACGCCCGACCGGCGGGCTTCTGGGACCGCTTCGGAAAGCGCATCCGCAGGAACCGCCTGCTCACGGCGG
>MWBB01000401.1 GCA_002068835.1 Acidobacteria bacterium ADurb.Bin340
CGCGGACTCACCGAGAGGGACGGTTGTCGCTTCCACCGTCCGTAGGACGCGAGGGGGGGGAATCGAAACGGTAGTTTGTGTCGGCGAGTGATCTGCAGGTTGCGCTGTCAGAAAGGCATCGGCGAGCGGAAGCTGGTTGGTTGGGCTCGGGATGGATGCCTGACGCCTTCGGCCTAAGAAGAATCCCAGGCCGATCAGGCCGCCGCCTGCGAGGAGAAGCGTCACCTCGTTCATGCCCGATACCCCAGCTCAACCAGGAAGCCCTCCAGCTTGGTGCGGGCGGCATCCCGGGAGGCTTCCAGCTCCCCGAGGGTGACCCGGTATTTGTCCCACCAGGTCTCGAAGGCGGCCACCACTTCGGCCCGGTGGGTGGCGATGTAGCGGTCCATCTGGTTGGCGAGATCTTCCCGGAGGATGCCCAGAACCAGAGTCTGAACCTCGGCGCTGCCCAGGGCCCTGCGGGCCCTCACCAGGCGCTGGCTGACCTGATCCATCAGCCGCTTAAGCACCTTCTTGATGGCGGTGAGTTCCTTTTTCAGTTCCTTGATCTCCTCCTCGGAGAGGCCCTCTTCCTCGTCACCCTCCTCGTCCTCGTCGGTGCTCTTGGCGGCGTCGATCCGCCCCTTGAGGTCGGCCTTCTGGGCCTCCAGCTCCCGGACCTCGGCCAAGTAGTCCGCCAGCAGGTGCTTCACCAGCTTGTGCTCCAGGGGATCAAACTTGCCCCCGGCGGCGTCCGCGTCCAGGAGAGCGTCCTGGATGAAAGCCACCCAGCCGTCCACCAGGCCATCGAAGCCGGTGGCCGCCAGGGCCTTCAGCTCGAACTGCACCTCGTTCCACCAGGCGGCGATGATGCCCTCCACCTGGTAGCGGTTGAGCAGGCCGTCCCCGTTGGCGGCCCCTTCCAGCGCCTCGGCGAAGGTGCGGAGCAGGCTCGCCCTAATGGTCATGAGCTGGGTGCTGCCGGGGATGCCCTGGAGCACCGGCAGGCTCTCCGCCCACCAGCGGTCGAAGGTGGCCCGGAGATCCTGTTCCTTGGCCTGAAGGCCCGGGTGGCCTTCGATGAGGGCCTTCAGGTCCGCCCGGCTGCCCACCGTGGGAGCGAAGTCCAGGTAGCGGTCGTCCCGGGACACCAGCAGGGCCATGGGGTCGAAGCCGTGGGCACGGAAGAGGGGGGCCTTGGCTTCCACCTCGGCCTTGGGGACGCCACCCAGCAGGTGCGCCCGGACATCCTGGGGCTCGGGGTCGGGGGCGTTGTCCGCGTAGCGGCGGATG
>MWBB01000402.1 GCA_002068835.1 Acidobacteria bacterium ADurb.Bin340
GGATGAATTCCACCGTTTCCGGTCGGACCAGCCCGCGGGCGGCCCGCCCCTGGCGATGGGTTCCGGGCCCCAGGGCCGCCTGCAGGCCCGCACGCCCTTTCCCGGGGGCACCTGGGAAGTGTGGTGCCCAGGCCCTGGCACGAACCTTGATGAAAACGCTCCCATTCCAACGGCGTAAGGAGGGCTCCATGTCCATGAAGATTGGTGGTTTGCTGCTGGGCGGCACGGCCCTGACCCTGGTGGTGGGCTGCGGTGGCGTTTCCATCGGAGAAAACGATGTGCGGGTCACCGTCCAGGCCCGGTACGAGAAGCGCGACCTGGGCGCCGGCGGCTTCGGCAGCCTCACGCCCCGGCCCGCCCGGTTTGCCTACGCCGAGGCCCTGGACCCCTCCGGGAACCTCATTGATCGGACCTACCTGGGATCCGATGGATCCGGCCCCCTCTACGTCCCCCAGGGTTCGCCCTTCCGGGTGAAACTCCTGGCCCAGGTGGAAGTTCCCAGTTCCTCCAGTTCCGACTTCATGCTCCGCGGTAGCGTGAAGCGGGCCTTGATCCCAACGGATCCGGAGACCGGAGCCATCCTCCCCTACACATCCCTGGGATCCTTCAACGACCGCCCCAACTGGAGCACCACCAGCGATCTGGTGGAGGCCAACACCAGCGGCACCCTCACGGTGACGGCCCTGGAATCCACCTCGGAGGCGGGCGCCTTCGCCATCGCGGATCAGATGGTGACCTTCGCCCAGAAGGTTCAGGCCCTGGAACCCGGCCTGCGACTGCCCGACCTCCACGCCTTCTGGCACGCCTCCGGCAGCGATGCCACCTACAGCACGTACCCGGCGGCGGCCTGGGTCCAATCCGGGGGGGGCGAGGCCCTCCTCAAGCAGGATTCCGGCCGCACGGTGTTCCACCACGAAGTGCGGTGGGCCGATCCCGCCGCTGCGGACCGGGGGGCCGATGCCTACAATGACGGCGTGCTGCAGGAGGTTTTTGCGCGGCTCCTCTTCGCGGACTACAGCCTGCAGTCCAAGGACAATGCCGGCAAGGACGAGCCCTGGGCCATCATCCGCCGGGACAGTGACAATGTGTACGCGGACCCCTCGGGCACCACGGCCCTGGAGCCCACGCTGGCCTGGACCGCAGGCTTCGCCACCTTCCTGGGCAGCGCCTTCCGCAACGACCCCACCCTGCGGGAGGTGGCCAGCAACGGCTCCGTGAGCACCTTCCGGCTGGACACCCCCAGCAGCCCCCTGCCCACCCCC
>MWBB01000403.1 GCA_002068835.1 Acidobacteria bacterium ADurb.Bin340
AGTACACCTGGCACACCACCGTGGACAGCTACGAGCGGGTGCCCGCCGAGGATGTGGCCCGCACCGCCACCATCCTCGCCAGCGTCGCCCTGCACCTGGCGGACCGCCCCGAGCCCCTGCCCCGCTTCACCCGCCAGACCGTGCCGCCCCTGCCCAAGCCCTGAGCGCCTCCACGGATGCCCTGGGCGTCAGGCCGAATGGGACCATCCCATCTTCCGAGGTCCTCGATGCTGCGCTCCCTGAGGCTCCTGCTGGCCGTTGCCGCCCTGGGCGCCGTTCTGGGCGCCCAGGAGGCGCTCTTCTGGGAGGGCGAGTCGGCCCTCCACCGCCTGGGGAACGGCGTCTGGAAGGCCGAGCCTGCCGCTCCCAGCGGCACCAAGGCCACCGTGCCCCTGCGGGCCGACTTCAAGCTGGAACACCCGGTCCGCTTCCAGGGCCGCTTCTGGGCCAACCGCCTCCTCCGCACGCCCGGAAAGGGCTCGCAGGAACAGCGGACCCTCAGCCTGATGCACAGCGCCGATGGGCAGACCTGGGAGGTCTTCGGATCCTTCGCCCTGCAGGGACATCAGGCCCACCCTCGGCCATCCTGCTTCCTGCCCCTCGACGATGGGCGGGCGCTGGGGGTGTCGAGCCTGTTCGGCCCCTTCTCGGACGGCAAGGACCACAGCAGGTTCGCCGTCTTCCGCCGGATCCGGCGGAACGGTGACCCTGCGCTGGAACTGGAACGCGTCATCCCGATGGAACTCCCTGCCACCCGTGATGGATCGAATCCTCTGGATGGCCTGGGCCTGTTCTTCATGGTCCAGGAGCGCCCCCTTGCGGAAGGCTGGGCCCTGGTCCACCCCCGCAGCGGTCTGGTCTGGACCGTCTGGTTGGAGGAAGGCCGCCTGCGCCATCGCCTCACGGCGGTTTATCCACGCATCCTGGAAGACCTGGCGAACGGCACCCCCTTCGAGACCGCCCTGCTCGCCGTGCATCCCCAGGCCGACGGTTCGCTGCTGGCCGCGGCCCGCAGCGAGGCGGCCACCCTGGTCACCCACCCCGCCACCCAGGGGCGGCAGGACATTCCTGACCTGCCCCAGGGAACCCCTTTGACCGCGGAAGCGGTGCTGAAGCATCTGCGCGATGTGGGTCCCATTCTCGACCGTGTCCACGAAGACCAGGAGCGGAGGCACTGGCGGGACTTCCCCGAACTCCGCTGGTTCCGCATCGATCCCAAGACGGGCAAGGCCGAGGAGGTGCTCCCGGAAGG
>MWBB01000404.1 GCA_002068835.1 Acidobacteria bacterium ADurb.Bin340
TCCAGAGGACTCGCCAGCCGCAGCCGATGGTGGACGATCACCAGCCGCAGGCGGCCCCAATCGGCGCTTCCAGGCCCGGCCCAGGGCTGGACCTGGGGGCGGACCGGACCGGAAATCTGATCCAGGCTCAGGAAACCGAACTTCCGGCCCAGTCCCTCGGCCATCCGCTGGACGAAGTCGTCCTGCTCGGTGAGCACCAGGAGGAGCGGATCCTTGTCCACCCAGAGCCGCGGCGCGGGCCGCTCCAGAGATCCCCTCCGGACCGGTCGTCGGCCACCGCCCTCGATCATCGCGTCCCGATCCCGCTGGGCCTGGGCCTGCTGCTGGTGATCCAGCCAGGTGCGGTACCGCCCCAGCAGGGAATGGTCCGCCTGCTCCGTGAAGCACAGCCCCACCTTCTGCTCATCGAGGTAGGTCACCTTCGTGGGAGCCACCAAACGCAGGTTCCCCTCCAGCGGCAGATCCAGGGTGGATTCCTCTCCCATCCGGAAGAAATCGCCGATGCGCTGGCGGGGATCCCGCAGGGCCAGTTCCACGCCTTCCCGGCCCAGGCCCTTCACCACGCCCTCCAGCAGGGCGCTGCGGGCATTCGTGAAGGTGCAGGCCACGTCCGCATCTGGGGCGAAATCCACCAGCCGGTGAAGATCCGTGCGGCGCAGCGAGCGTGGCAGCCCCAGAAGGAGACAGGGCAGGTCCTCGGCGGTCCCGTGGCCTTCGCAGGGCGCCACGGCTTCGTAGGTGAACCCCCGATCCTCCAGGTTCAGGCTCACCTTTTCGCCCGCCTTGAGCTGCCAGGCTTCGAATTCGCCGCGCCCCATGGCCAGCGCCAGCCGCTCGGCCTCCAGGTGGACCAGGGTGAGAGGCTGGCGGTTCTGGCGGTAGGCCACCGTCACCTTTTCGTTGGCCGCCAGCAAGCGGTGGAAGAGGGCCTGGATGGCCAGGGCATCTTCCACCAGGCGCGCATCGCTCATGGCCGCCCCCGCAGGGACCCACCCGGAAGCCATCGCCCCAGCGCTTCCCGCAGGGCATCGAGGGTCACGGGTTTGGGCAGGTAGTCGTCCATGCCCGCCGCGAGGCATCGCTCCCGGTCGCCCTCCATCGCGTTGGCGGTCATGGCCAGGATGACGGCCCTTCCCTCTGGAGCCTCCGCCTCCCGGATGGCCTGGGTGGCCTGGTACCCATCCAGCTCGGGCATCTGGCAGTCCATCAGGATCAGGTCGTAGCGGCGGGCCTGGGCCGCCTCCACCG
>MWBB01000405.1 GCA_002068835.1 Acidobacteria bacterium ADurb.Bin340
GCCGCCACGGTGCCGGAGCTCGTGGCCCTGGGCCGCAGCCGCTTCGAGAAGCTGAGCAGGAAAGGTGTGGTGCACCTGGAAGCCAAGACCGGCTATGGGCTGGACCTGGAATCGGAGTCGCGCCTGCTGGAGGCCTATGCCGCCCTGAGGGCCGAGGGCTGGAGCCTGGACATCACCCTGATGCCCGCCCACGACCTGCCCACGGAGTTCGCGGGGGATCCCGACCGCTACATCGCCACCGTGGCGGAGGTCTGGCAGCCGGAACTGGTGCGGCGCTTCCCCGGGGCCGCGCGGTTCTGCGATGTGTTCGTGGAGCGGGGCGTGTTCACGCCCGAGCACGGCCGCCGGATCCTGGAGGCCGGAAAGGCCCTGGGCCTCATCCCCCGCATCCACGCCGACGAGTTCTGCCACACCGGCGGCGCGGAACTGGCCGCGGAGGTGGGCGCCGCCAGCGCCGACCATCTGATGTTCTGCTCCGACGAGGGCATGAAGGCCATGGCGGCGGCGGGGGTCACACCGGTGCTGCTGCCCGCCACCACGCTCTTCCTGGGCATGCGTGACTTCGCCCCGGCCCGGAAGATGATCGAAGCGGGCTGCCGCGTGGCCCTGGCCTCGGACTTCAATCCGGGCTCCTGCGCCTGCCTGGACCCCCTGCTCATCCTGCGCCTGGGCTGCCTGCAGCTCCGCATGACCTTCGAGGAGGCCTTCACGGCCATGACCCTCCACGCAGCCCGCAGCCTGCGCCGCGACGATCTGGGCCACCTGCACCCCGGCGCCCGGGCCGAGGTGCTGCTCTGGGACGTGGCCAGCCCCCTGGAACTGGTCTACTGGATGGGCGAATCCTACCTGCCCGAACGGGTCCGATAGGGCGCCCCGCACGAAGAAACGCCCCGGAGATCCTCCGGGGCGCTGTTGTCCAGGTCGGCCTGCCGCCAACCTCTCACCGCTTCGCTACTGGCTGCGGTGCTTGGAATCCTCGAGCACGATCTGGTAGATCCGCTCCTTGGCCCGGAGCTTGACCTTCTTCAGCGCCGCTTCCTCCAGGGATTCCTGGGCTGAAAGCCGCACCTTGTTGACCAGGCACTGGAGCCGCTCGTCCGCAGCCTTGTGCTCCTCCATGAGCTTCTTGAATTCGAAGTGGTCTTTCATCAGGCGATCCTGGACATCAGGCTTGAGGAAATCCATGCATCCTCCCAAAAGGGGTGTGAAGGGAAAGAACCTAGGTCCAGGAAAGGGTACTCCCTG
>MWBB01000406.1 GCA_002068835.1 Acidobacteria bacterium ADurb.Bin340
TGATGACCATCGTCTCCGTCCCCCAGGGCTCCCCCGAATGGCTGGAAGCCCGCGCCGGGAAGGTCACGGCCTCCCGCATCTCCGATGTCCTCGCCAAGGTCAAGACAGGCGAAGCCGCCGGGCGCCGGGACTACCGTGCCCAGCTGGTGGCCGAAATCCTGACCGGACGGCCCCAGGAATCCGGCTTCACGAACGACGCCATGCGCTGGGGCACCGAACAGGAACCCTACGCCCGCGCCGCTTACGAGTGCCATGCCGGGGTGCTGGTGGATCAGGTGGGCATGGTGCTGCACCCCTCCATCGAGCGCGGCGCCGCCTCCCCTGACGGGCTGGTGGACCCGGACGGGCTGGTGGAAATCAAGTGCCCGAACACCGCCACCCACCTGGATTACCTCCTGGATGGCACGGTCCCGGCGAAGTATCAGCCGCAGATGCTTTGGCAGATGGCCTGCACGGGCCGTGACTGGTGCGACTTCGTGAGCTTCGACCCCCGGCTCCCGGAAGACCTCCAACTTTTCGTGGTCCGGTTCCAGCGGGATCAAGCCCGCGTCGACGCGATGGAAGCCGAGGTCCAGGTGTTCCTGACTGAGGTCGAAGAAACCGTTTCCCGCCTGCGGGCGATCAAGGGTGCCGCATGAATACCCACCCCATCTTCGGTCACATGATCAGCGGGATGATGGAGGCCCAGCGCCTCCAGGCCCCCGGCATGGAGCCCCCGCGCCCCTCCGGCTGCCCCTCCTGCGCTGCGGCTGAGGCCCAGTGCGACCGCATGGCCCAGCGCATCCGCGAACTGGAAGCCGCCCTTGACCTCGAAGCCAAGGCCCGCGTGGCCGCCGCTGAGATGGCCCATGAAGCCCTGGAGTCCATCCAGTCCCTGGAGGCCCGCCTCGAGGCGGAGGCCCGCACGACCCGGAGCCTGCTGTCCTACCTGGCAGACCTGCGGTTTGCCCTGGGTGACGATGGCCGCCGGATGCAGGACGAGCTGCTGGACTACTGCCGCGAGCTGCGGCGCAACAAGGATGCGATCCAGGCCGCCCTGGGCAACGGCGCCGACGAGGATGCCTGGAGGCCCGGGGAGCACTGGGCGGATGCGGCGGCCCGCAAGATTCGGGCGGCGCGGGGGGCACAGTGCACCCGCTGACGCGCAAGCTCGCAAGCGACCCCACCGAATGGCTGTGGATGCACACCCAGAGCCGGACACCCTGCCCTGCCCGCTGCGACGAAGGGACCGTCTAC
>MWBB01000407.1 GCA_002068835.1 Acidobacteria bacterium ADurb.Bin340
CCGCACCAGGTCCCGGGACCGTTCCCGCATGGTGGGGAGGTCCGGCAGGATGTCGGCGTCGGCGCTGCCGGTGGAGGTCTTCCACTTCGACATGCTCCTGCGGTCCACACGACCGGCCAGGTAGCCGCCTGCCACCGCAGCCATGGCCCGGCCCTTCAAACGACGAAGGCCCCAGGAGGGGCTGATCCAGGACGCGAACTCGTCCAGAAGCGTCGGCTTCAGTTCAGTCATTCGGCACCCCGAGCCGGACGGTCATGCCGCCGCCCTTGGAAAGCCGCTGAACCCAGCGGTTCCAGTAGTCGATGTTTCTGCGGATCTCGGCCACGTTGGCCCTGGTGAGGGACCTGCCGCCGATGGTGTAGGACTGGCCACCTGCCACGGCCAGGTCTGCCGCGACCCACTGGTCGAGGTGCGTCTGCGCGGTTGCGAGGTCCAGTCCAGCCATGCCGCAAGGCTACGTCTCGCCCGCTACATTCGCAAAATGTAGATTTGTTTCAACGGGTTGACAGGATTGCCCGTTGCTTCAGAATGGCGGTCGGGTTGGGTGGGCCACGCATGGGCTCCCTGGAAGGGTCCCCCGGTGTTCCCGCACCGGGGGCTTTTCCTTTTCAGCCGATGCCCTGGGACCTGAACCGGCGCCCGCGGGCGGGCTGGGCCACCACGCCGCCGGTCTTCGTGGCCTCCAGCAGGGCAGCCAGGTCACGGAACACCCCCGGGGCCAGATAGGTCTGGAGGATGAACAGGGCGCCCAAGTTGTAGACCTCCAGGTCCAGGGCTTCGTTCCTGGTGTGGGTCTTGACCCAGATCGTTTTTTTCGTCCTGGTCTTCTTGTTCGTGACCACCACCCGCTTCTCGCCGGTCAACTGGGCCAGGTATTCGTCGGTGGTCCACTCCGGCAGGTGCATGTAGCCCGGCCCCGGCTGGGCGATCTTCAGGCGGGAAAAAATGCGGTCCTTGGCCTGGTGCGTGGCGATGGTGTAGAGCCGCACCGCCGACCGCTTGGTGGTGCCCTCGGCAGCCAGCACCGGCTTCGAATTGAACTCCACACCCTTCACCGCGAACACCCGGGCCCGCAGGTTCTGTCTGGGCTGCACGAAGTCATAGACGGCATCGGTGTGGTGTCCGCCGGAGTCCACCACCGTCACCGCAACTTGCATCTTCAGCCCGTCGGCCCTGGTCCACTCCCTGGTCCGAAGGGCCTCCACATCC
>MWBB01000408.1 GCA_002068835.1 Acidobacteria bacterium ADurb.Bin340
CCGCACCAGGTCCCGGGACCGTTCCCGCATGGTGGGGAGGTCCGGCAGGATGTCGGCGTCGGCGCTGCCGGTGGATGTCTTCCACTTCGACATGCTCCGGCGGTCCACACGACCGGCCAGGTAGCCGCCTGCGACCGCAGCCATGGCCCGGCCCTTCAAACGACGAAGGCCCCAGGTGGGGCTGATCCAGGTTGCGAACTCGTCCAGAAGCGTCGGCTTCACTTCAGTCATTCGGCACCCCGAGCCGGACGGTCATACCGGAGCCAGCGGAAAGCCGCTGAACCCAGCGGTTCCAGTAGTCGATGTTCTTGCGGATCTCGGCAGCGTTGGCCCTGGTGAGGGACCTGCCGCCGATGGTGTAGGACTGTCCACTGGCCACGGCGAGGTCTGCCGCGATCCATTGGTCGAGGTGCGCCTGGGCAGTTGCGAGGTCCAGTCCAGCCATGGCGCAAGGCTACGTCCCGCCCGCTACATTCGCAAAATGTAGATTTATTTCAACAGGTTGACAGGTTTTCTGCTTGCGTCATCCTGGGCCTTGGGTGTGGTGGGCCACGCATGGGCCTCCTGGAAGGGTCCCCGGGGTTTCGGCCCCGGGGATTTTCCTTTCAGCCGATCCCCTGGGACCTGAACCGGCGCCCGCGGGCCTGCTGGAGCACCGCCCCGCCGGTCTTCGTGGCCTCCAGCAGGGCCCCCAGGTCACGGAACACGCCCGGGGCCAGATAGGTCTGCAGGATGAACAGGGCGCCCAGGTTGTAGACCTCCAGATCGAGGGCTTCGTTCCTGGTGTGGGTCTTGACCCAGATCGTCTTCTTGGTGCGGGTGCGCTTGTTCGTGACCACGATGCGCTTCTCGCCGGTCAACTGGGCCAGGTATTCGTCGGTGGTCCACTCCGGCAGGTGCATGTAGCCCGGCCCTGGCTGGGGGATCTTCAGGCGCGAGAAGATCCGATCCTTGGCCTGGTGCGTGGCGATGGTGTAGAGCCGCACCGCCGACCGCTTGGTGGTTCCCTCTGCAGCCAGCACCGGCTTCGAGTTGAACTCCACACCCTTCACCGCGAACACCCTGGCCCGCAGGTTCTGCCTGGGCTGCACGAAGTCGTAGACCGCATCCGTGTGGTGGCCGCCGGAGTCAACCACCGTCACCGCAACTTGCATCTTCAGCCCGTCGGCCCTGGTCCACTCCCTGGTCCGAAGGGCCTCCACATCC
>MWBB01000409.1 GCA_002068835.1 Acidobacteria bacterium ADurb.Bin340
AACGAAGAAGCCCCGCCGACCGTCGGGGCTTCTTCGTTGCGGTAGAGCCCTGCCTCAGCCTTGGTTGGCTTCGGTGGGCGTCTCGGTCTTCGGGGCTTCTGTGGCCGGGGCGGCCTTGGGGGCCTCCGGGGCGGGGGCTTCGGGGGCCTTCAGCAGGCCGGCGGCCTTGAGGGCGGCTTCGACGCTGAGGCCCAGGAGCTTGCCTCGCAGCTTGTTGCCATCGGGCTCGATCACGGTGCCATCGGGCCCCACGAGGATGGGGCGGGGGATGCTGTTGACGTTCAGGGTTTCGATCAGGGGGTGGGCCTTGCCGCGGCCCAGGAAGGTGTGATTCCAGGGCATGGGGAACTTCTCGGCCCGGAAGGGGGCGATGTCCTCGACCTTGGCGTCCAGGCTCAGGCTCAGGATGTCGAAGCCGCTGGCCTTGAACTTTTCGTAGACGGCGGTGATCTCGGGCATTTCGGCCACGCAGGGCGGGCACCAGGTGGCCCAGAAGTCCACCAGCACCACCTTGCCCTTGAAGCTCTCCAGGGTCAGGTCCTGGCCTTCCAGGGATTTCACCGTAAAGCCGGGGAAGGCTTGGCCTTTGCGCAGGATCTTGTCCGGGTCGAACTGCTTGGCGGCCCGGGCGGCAGGGGAGTCCTTGTATTCCGTGGTGAGGGTCTGGAAGAGGGCCTTCTGCTGCTCCAGGTTTTCGCTGCGGGCGGCTGCCGCCAGCTGGCTGAAGATCGCCGCAGCCTTCACTTCCCGATCGGGATTCTCGGCCACCAGGGCCTCGCGGAAGGCGGGGAAATCCTTGGATTTCTGGGCCAGGGCGAAGGCCGTGCTGGGCATCTGGGGGGCCAGGCTCCAGAAGGGGCTGCTGGCGGGCAGCTTCTCCAGGGCCAGGGCAGCCGTTTCGGGGGTGACCTTGGCGTAGAGGCCACCCAGTTCCAGGGTGGCCACGGCCAGCAGCGCCGCCGCGTCGGCATCTGTCTCGGTGGAGAGTTCCTTGGCAAGGGTGTCCAGATCCGCCGTCCACAGATCCGCAGGCAGATCCTTCAGCTTGTTGTTGGCAGCCTTCAGGGCGTTCCGGAAGGTCTCCTGGCGGCCCTTCATGGCGCCGTAGATGGCTTCCATGCGTGCCAGCTTGGCGTCGGGACTGATGGGGCCCACCTCGCCCACGGGCTTTTCCAGGGAAAGCGGCGCTCTGTTTTCCA
>MWBB01000410.1 GCA_002068835.1 Acidobacteria bacterium ADurb.Bin340
CTGCGGGAGGAGGGCATCGGGCTTCCCATCCTGAAATTCAGCGTCACCTTCCCCGAGGAAATGCCCGCCGCGCTGGAGCAAGGGCTCACCCTGGCGGTGTGCGACCCGGACAACGCCGATGCCCTGGAGGCGGCCGCGGGCCTCGTGGGCTCCAAGGCCTCGGTACACCTCAAGGTGGATACCGGGATGGGGCGCATCGGGGTGGATCCAGCGGAGGCCCTGGACCTTGCGAGGCATTTGGTCCGGTCCTGCCCGAACCTCAGCCTGGATGGCGTGTTCACGCACCTGCCCGTGAGCGACGAAGCTGACCCGGGATGGACGCGGGAGCAGGTCGCTCGGTTCCGGGGGCTGGTGGACGGGATTCAGGATGTGGTCGGTCGCAGGATCCTGGCGCACAGTTCCAATTCGGGTGCCGTACTGGGGCACCCCGAGGCCTGGCTGGACATGGTGCGGCCCGGAATCATGGCCTACGGCTTCTACCCCGATGCGGGCACCCCAAGGACGGTGGACCTGCTCCCAGGACTGTCCTTCCAGACCCGGGTGTCCTTCCTGAAGAAGGTGGCGGCCGGAACGTCCATCGGCTACGGCCGCACCTGGGTGGCCCCCGAGGACACCTGGATCGCCACCATCCCTGCGGGTTATGCCGACGGGTTCAATCGCCTCTTCTCGAACCGCGGGCGGGTGCTCATCGATGGGCGCAGCTACCCCATCGTGGGGCGCGTCTGCATGGACCAGAGCATGGTGAACCTGGGGCCCGAAACCTCGGTGAAGGTGGGGGACACCGTGGTGCTCCTCGGGCGGAGCGGCGAGGAGGAGATCAGCGCGTACGAGTGGGCCGAGAAGTTGGGCACCATCACCTACGAGGTCACCTGCCAGATCAATGGCCGGGTGGAGCGGGTGTACGACGGGTACTAGGCCGGATCAGCCCTTCACGTTCAACTGGCCGAAGCAGCCATCCTGGGTGCAGAAGAGCCCGGCGCCGGTGAGCTCCCCGAACAGGAGGAAACGGCGCCGCTCCTTCTGATCGAGGTAGTGCATGGGGCAGAGCGGAGCGCCCAGCCCGGCGAGCTTCATGATCAACGACCGCGTGGAGGGCCTGGATGCCCTGCTGGCCGTACTGCGCGAGGAAGGCTGCACGCTGGACGAGAAGGTCGAAGCCTCCGAATCCGGGATGTCCAGGTGGGTGATGGACC
>MWBB01000411.1 GCA_002068835.1 Acidobacteria bacterium ADurb.Bin340
CTACTTCGGGAACTCAAGGGTGAAGAGATCCAGAGTGCCTACCCACCAGACAAGCGGTTCCTTCCTGCTGCGGTTGGAACCAAGGAAGCATCCTGGCGGGCGTGGCAACCCCACCTGACCAAGACGGTCGCAGGGCACCCCGTCACAAACGCTGACATTCTCGAGGCCCTGAACCTCTGGGCAGGTGCGAAGGTCAAGCGGGCGAAGGCCGGGGAAGGCCTGGCCTGCAAGATGCTTCCCGCGATGCTGAACAGCGCCGATTTCGTAGACGGTGTGGTTGCAGCTGTGAGGGCGCGGCTGGCCCAGGAGGTTCCACATGCTTCCTGAGGGCAAAGACGCCCGTGCCCTGTTCGTAGAGATTCGGGATTACAAGAGCCGGTGGCGGCGGATGAGGTTGCAGTCCCTGGGTGGGGATTGGGAAGCCTTCCATCGGTATGTCATGGACGATCTGGCGTATGAGGCCGAATCCGCAGGTTTCATGGAGGTTTTCGACTTCGCCACGGCTGAACAGATGCTGACCCCTGAGCAGGTTGAAGCAGGGATGGTTGCGCTCGAGGCTCTGGCTAGGTTCAAGGCGTCGCTCGGCATCACTGGCGAGGTGGCGGCATGAGCCACCAGATCGCTATCGAATCCGAAGCCAGCCTGATTTTGGGCGTCCTGGACCGCCGGACAGACCCTGAAACCCAAACCATCCTTTCCAGCCTGGACCCTGAATCCTTCCTCCAGGTGGAGCATCGGTCCATCTGGGCCGCCTTCCAGGCCATCGCTGAGGGTGGCGGGATCATCGATGCCTGGGTTTTGAGCCGGACCCTGGGGAAGCTCAAGGCCCCGAAGTCTGCCCAGGAACTGGCGAATCGCTACTTCCTGGACCTCGAGACGCAGTTCCAGACGGGCGACCTCAAGGCCCGGGTGGATGCGGTAGCTGAAGCCTACAAGCGCCGAACCCTGGCGAACGCGATGGCAAGGCTTGCCGAACGGGCTTTTTCGGATGACCTCAAGACGCTTGAGGTGGATTTCCAGGAAGTGGCCGGGAAGATGGCCCAGGCCGGAACCCCCCGGATGCGATCCGCCACGGATTACGCCCGCCAGTTCGAGGCGTTCCTGTCTGGCCAGCCCATCCTCCCGCCGGAAGGCCGGATCAACCTTTCCCGGTTCGGCATCCCTGGGATTGACGGTGCCATCGTGGC
>MWBB01000412.1 GCA_002068835.1 Acidobacteria bacterium ADurb.Bin340
CAGCTTTCCGGGTCCAGGTGATCCACGTAGGTGCGGAGCAGGGCGAGATCGTCGTCAACATGTTCAAGAACGTCGAGCATCAGGAGGCCCTGGAATCGCTCCCCCTGCGGGAGCTCGCGCACCAGGCGCACCCTGCCCCGCTCACCCAACTGCGCCTCCAGGTAGTTGGGATCCAGGCCCACCAGATTCATCGATAGGGGCCAGCGTTCGCAGAGCCTCTGGCCCAACCATGCGTCTCCGGCGCCCACATCCAGGACCCGGACCGTGTCGACGCCCGCCAGAACCGGACTCAACGCGCGGCTGAAGAACCAGAAACGTGCCGTTTCCCACGGATGCCTTCGGGGGCCAGCATCCTTCCCCTCGATCAGATCCATCAGGCATCTCCTCTCACTTCCCGCTTCCGGAAGCCATGGGACACGAAAGCCCCCGCAATCGTCAGGCCGAGGCGCTGGGCATGGAGGAGCATGGAAAAGACCAGCAGGGGGGCTGCCGCCAACCCGAGTTCACTCCCGAGGCGCAGCACAAGCCATTCCTGGATGCCCAGCCCCCCCACGGAAGCGGGCAGCGCGATGGCAAAGTTGACGAGGGCCAGGAGCCCGAGGATCGACAGCAAGGGGATGGACAGGCCTGCCGAACGGGCCGCCAGCCAAGCGCTCAGGCCATTCGCCACAAGGGTCAGGGCCATGAACCCGACTTGCGCCAGCAGATGCCTCCTCCACTCCGGGCTGAGGGGCAGCTTCTTCCACCGGGCCCACCCGAGAGGCCCCAGCCCAAGCACAAGGGTCCCAAGCAGAGCGCCGGTTCCCCAGGGCCACGGTCCGATCATCCATGGGGCCAATCCCGCGAGGATGGCCGGTACGCCGGGCGCCCAGGCCAGGGCCACCGCAGCCGTGAAAGCCCAGCCGACCATGCCCCAACCCCGTGTGGCGAAGACCACGAAACCACACGTGGCATGTCGCCATCCCCGTTGTTTCAATCGATACCAGAGCACGCCTTCGGCCCCCATGGAGGCGGGGAGCAGGTATTGGAACTTCCGGCTTTCGAGGTAGAGAAATACCCACCCCCGCCAGGGGGGATCCTTCTCTCGGTACACGTGCCCTGCGGATCGGAAGCGGGCTGTCTCCAATGGAATCAGCAGCGCCCCAAAGAGGAGGATGGCCCCTGCTCCCATCCATGGGTGCAGT
>MWBB01000413.1 GCA_002068835.1 Acidobacteria bacterium ADurb.Bin340
GCGGCCGATCACCTTGAAGGGCACACGGCAGGGATAGTCGATCTGGGGGCGGGGGCAGGCCTGCATGGGATCAGTCTAGGAGCCCACCCACGTATTGGAAGAGCCCCGCTGGACCGCCTGAGGGACTTGGCATCACCATGGCTTGAAGCAACCTCCCGCACCGCAAAGTTCGCGGCAGGGGCCAACCCCAAAGGAGCACTGTCATGCCCGGACGCGAACAAATCCTGCGGCGCCTGCGCTGGGTGCTGGGCGTGCTGACCCCCTGGGTTGGGGTCTGGCTTCTGCTGGGCCTGCGCATCCTTCCAGGGCTCCGGAACGCTCCCAATCCCTTCCTGCAGGAATTCAAACTGACAGACGTCATGCTCAATGCCGTCTATGAGTGGGTTTTGGCCGCCCTGGTGGCCTACCTTGTCATCGGTCTGCTTCTGGCCCTTCTGGCCCAGGTGGCCATCGGACTGGGCGCCCCGAAGGAAGACGGATCCAACCTCGATTTCCGAGGCGGCCTGCTTTTGAGCGCGGGGGCGCTGCTCTGGTTCCACGGGGCCCTGTACGTTGGCGTGCCTGCGGCCATGGCCAGCGTACCTGTACTGCGCAGCCTCCCCATGGGGCTCTCCCTGCTGTTGCTGCTGGGCGGCGGTTCAGCCCTGCTCTGGGCGCAAATCCGACGCTGCCCGGGGCGCTTCCCCCTGCTTCGCACCGGCATGGCCCTGCTGCTCATCACCCTGCCTCTTTTCATTCCCCACGACAGTTTTCGCCGCCTGATGCCCAGCCCCGCACCCGTGGAAGCCACCGCACCGCGCGTCTTGCTGGTGGGCCTGGATGCCATGCGGCAGGACTTCTTTGAAGAAATCATGCCGGCCTGGAAAGCCCCCGGAGGCGTCAGCACCCTGTCCCCGGCGCCATCTACGCGAAAGCTCTGGAACCTCGTGATGGGAGCGGACCCCGCGGCGTTCGACCACAGCATGGTCATGCCGGCCCGCTGGGAACTGGAACACCCGGAACATCTGCAATTGCTGGTGCAGGCCCACCTCAAAGGCACCCGCACCGCCTTCCTGATCAACGATCCTCTGACCCTTTCCTTCGGCCTGCAGCCCAACCTTTTCACCACGGTGTACGAACCCCAAGGGGGTTGGAAGTACTGGTTCACCCTTGGGTACGGAACGGCTTGGCCCGTCTC
>MWBB01000414.1 GCA_002068835.1 Acidobacteria bacterium ADurb.Bin340
GGTCCTTCTCTGTCAGATTGCACAGGGTTGACAGAATGGCGAAATAAAAACGAATATCGCCATCCATGTCCTGCTGCCTCTATCACCCACGGGCCCCTGAACGGACCGTCCTCCATGCATGCGTGGCCCGCCATTGGCCCGTGGTGCGGGACCGCTGCGAGGCCTGGCACCGGCCTCTGCCTTCCTTCGTGGAGCGGGAGTTCGACAACTACTTGCGCTGCGGCATGCTCGAACACGGCTTTGCGCGTGTTCATTGCTCCGGATGCGGCCACGACCGCCTGATCGCCTTCTCATGCAAGGGAAGAGGCTTCTGCCCTTCCTGCGGCGGCCGCCGCATGCACGAGGGCGCCGCCTGGCTCTGCAACCGCGTGCTGCCCGAAGTGCCCCTTCGGCAGTGGGTGCTGAGCCTGCCCAAGGTGCTGCGCTACGTCCTGGCCTACGACGGCGCCCTCTGCCGGGCCGTGTCCGCGGCGGCCACCCGCGAGATCTTTCACTTCCAGCGCATGCAGGCGAGGCACATCCTCGGCCTGCGGAGTACGCGCCTCGCCCACGTCGGCGCGATGGTGGCCGTCCAGCGTTTTGGCGGCGCCCTGAACCTCAACATCCACTTTCACGCCCTGCACTTCGATGGCGTCTATGTCTTGGACGCCTTCGGCCAGCCCACCTTCTTCGAACTGCCCGCTCCAACCCTGGAGGATCTGAATCAGTTGGCGGGCCGGATCGCGGCTGCGGTTCTCGATCTGCTTCAGAAGCGCGGCATCTGGCTGGAGGACGCGGACGAGGAGGACCCGGTGGCCCTGAGAAACCCGGCCCTGGCGGGCATGGCCCGAGCCTCCATCGCTGGAAACCTGGTGTTCGGCAAGGCCGGCGCGAAGCCCGTGCGCCTCCAGGACGTCCGGCCGTGGGTAGCGCCCCAGGTGGAAAGGGCGGGGAAGGCCCTGGGCTTTGTCCTTGATGCCGAAGTGCGCGTGACCGCCCACGACCGCCTGCATCGGGAGCGTCTGTGCCGCTACCTGCTCAGGCCGCCCCTGGCGAAGGCCCGACTGCACGAGACGATGGATGGGCGCTACGCTCTGGAGCTGAAGAACCCCTGGCCCGATGGCACCCGCGTGATCTTCTTCAGTGGCGAGGAACTGGTGGCCCGGCTCACGGCCCTGGTGCCACCGCCGCGCATGC
>MWBB01000415.1 GCA_002068835.1 Acidobacteria bacterium ADurb.Bin340
GAGCATCAAGGTGGAGAGCCTCTTCTGCCGTCCGCCGGTCTTCTATCCGAACCACCGGGTGGTCCGGGGCGAGGGCGAACGCCACTGGGGCGAGCCGGATCGTGCCGCCGCCGATCGGGTTGCGGCCCGCCTGGCGCCCCTGCTGGATCGGCCCAGGCACCGGATCCGGGAACAGCTGCTCCGCAAGCGCCCCTTCGTATGGCTGGAGCGCCAGATGTCCCCCGACAAGGCAGGGGCCATCAAGGCGCTGAAACTGGAAGGCATCGGCTTCCTGCCTGAAAGTCGGCGTTCCTATCCCCGGGGCTCCCTGGCCTGCCAGGTGCTGGGCTTCACCAACATCGACGGTGTGGGGCAGTTGGGGGTGGAGCGGGCCTTCGAGGCGCAGCTGGCGGGCCGTCCGGGAGAACTGGTGGCGCCCCAGGATGCCAAGGGCCGCTTGATGATCCTTCAGGAGAACTACCGGGAGATCCCGGTGAACGGCTCCACCCTCCAGCTCACGCTGGACGCCTCCATCCAGCATGTGGTGGAGGAGGCCCTGGCGGAGGCGGTGCGCAAGTACCGCCCCCAGACTGCCTACGCGGTGGTGGTGGATCCCGATACGGGGGAGATCCTGGCCATGGCCGGCACACCCTCCTTCGATCCCAACCATCCGGTTTCGCCCCGCTTCCGCAATCGGCCGGAATCCGAGTTCTCCGCGGCCGACAAGGCGGCCTTCCAGCAGGAGCTGGTCCAGCAGCGGTCGGCCCGCAAGGTGCATCCGGTGGAGGATGCCTACGAGCCGGGCTCCACCATGAAGATCTTCACGGCCGCCATGGCCTTGGAGGAGCGCAAGGTTCGGCTGGGCGAAGCCATCAACTGCGAGGGCGGCCGCTGGGGCTTCAGCAAGGATCTGACCGTCACGGACACCCACAAGAACGGGGTGCTGACCTTCGAGGAGGTGCTCTGGCACAGCTCCAACGTGGGTACGGCCAAGATCGGCCTGCGCATGGATCCGGCGGTGCACTACCAGTACCTGCGCAAGTTCGGCTTCGGGGATCCCACGGGCCTCTCCTTTCCGGGAGAGACCGCCGGCCGCCTGCCTTCGCCGGACCGCTGGAGCCGCACCACCCAGCCCACCCTCACCTACGGCTACGGGCTGTCCACGTCGCCCCTGCAGATCCTCATGGCGGGCTGC
>MWBB01000416.1 GCA_002068835.1 Acidobacteria bacterium ADurb.Bin340
CCTGGCCGTCCTTGGTGGCGTTGTCCGCCACGGGCCGATCCGGGCCTTCGCCCACGGTTTCAACGGAAGCCGCAGGGATGCCGGCATCCACCAGCACCTTGGCCACGGCTTCGGCCCGGCGCTTGGAGAGGGCCTTGTTGAAGGCCTTGCGCCCCACGGAGGAGGTGTGGCCGCTCACCACCAGGCTGTACTCGCCATTGAAGGACTTCAGCCCCTCGGCAACCTTGCGGACCGCATCGACACCCTCGGGAGAGAGCACGGCCTTGCCATTGGCGAAGTGGAGCACGGCTTCGTCCAGCACGATCTTGCGGGGCGCCACGGGCATGGGAGTGGGCTTGCGGACTTCCTCGACCGGCTTGGGCGGCTCAGGGGCCGGGGCGGGCGGCGGCGGAGGAGCCTGGACCTTCGGGGGCTCGGGCGCAGGAGCCGGCGGAGGCGGCACCGGCGCAGGCTTGGCGGTGCCCCAGCGGTAGCCCAGCCCCAGCAGGCCCTGGTACTCATAGCGATTCCAGGACTGCAGCCCAACCTGAACCGCACGGGCTTCCAGGCTGGTGAAGAGGTTTTCCATCAGGTGGCCCTGGACGCCGAGGCCCAGGTGGAGATGGCCACGGGTCTTCTGCTCGACCACCGCGGGAAGCCCCAGGGGCTTTTCCAGACTCACGACACCCAGACCGGCACGGGCATAGGGAACCCACTTGGCATCGGGCAGGAAATTGAAGAGGGCCGAAGCGGAGTAGTGGTATTCGTTGGCCTTGATGTCCAAGCCGCCGTGCTCAATGCGAGCCTGCTGCCCACCCACGGCCACACCCCAGCGGTCGTTCAGCCACCAACCGCCTTCCAGCCCCAGCAGCGTGCCTTCCTTGAAGGGGTTGCTGGCCTTGTTGTCATGGGCGACGGCGCCCCCCCTGGAGTGCGACCCACTTCGTGCCCTCCTGGGCGGAGAGGCTCGTCGCGGCGGCCAGAGCCAGAATCAAAGTCGTCATGCGCATGCAGCGCCTCCTTTTCGAATGGGGGTAGGAAACCGGATCCACCACGCTCACCTGAGGGCTCGGGGACAAGCCCCCGAAAAAGCCCTGCATACCCTTTGGGATGCCCCAACAGAAATCTTATTTGAACCTGACCTAAGCGTATCCGGATGGTGGCGCTGGTCTATGTTCCGCATCGCAGTTCAAGC
>MWBB01000417.1 GCA_002068835.1 Acidobacteria bacterium ADurb.Bin340
GGCGTAGCAGTACTTCCGGGCGCCGCCGGCCTCGGGCACGAGGTCGATCCCCGCCCACAGTCCCCGAACCCGAACCGCCGAGACGATGGGACTTCTCAGGGCCTTCAGCCGCGCCTCCAGGTGGGCGCCCAACTCCGCAGCCCGTTCCACCATGCGCTCCTCCACCAGCGCATCCAGGGCCGCGCTGGCCACGGCGCAGGCCAGGGGGTTCCCGCCATAGGTGGAGCCGTGGATGCCTGGGGTGAAGACATCCATGACCTCGCGGGAGGCCAGGAAGGCGCTCACGGGGTAGAACCCGCCGCTGAGGGCCTTGCCGATGGTCACGCCATCGGGGCGGATGCCCTCGTGCTCGAAGGCGAAGAGCTTGCCGGTGCGGCCCAGGCCCGACTGGATTTCATCCAGCACCAGCAGGCAGCGGTGGCGGTCCGCCAGTTCCCGCAGGCCCTGGAGGAAGCCGTGGGGCGGGATCAGCACCCCGGCTTCGCCCTGGATGGGTTCCATGAAGATGGCGGCGGTGTTGGGGGTGAGGGCCGCCTCCACAGCCTTCAGGTCGCCGTAGGGCACGATGCGGAAGCCCGGGGTGAAGGGCCCGAAGCGGCTCTGGCTGTCGGGATCCGTGCTGAACCCCACGATGGTGGTGGTGCGGCCGTGGAAGTTGCCCTCGGCCACGATGATCTCGGCCTGGGGATAGGGAATGCCCTTCACGTCGTAGGCCCACTTGCGGATGGCCTTGAGGGCCGTCTCCACGGCCTCCGCGCCGCTGTTCATGAGGAGGGCCTTGTCGAAGCCCGTGAGCCTCGTGAGCTTCTCCAGCAGGGGCGGGAACTGGTCGTTGCGGAAGGCACGGCTGGTGAGGGCCAGGCGCTGGCACTGGGCGATCATGGCCTGGGCGATGCGGGGGTGATTGTGGCCCTGGTTCACGGCGGAGTAGGCCGCCAGGAAATCCATGTAGCGCCGGCCCTCCACATCCTCCAGCCACACGCCTTCGCCGCGGGTGGCCACCACGTCCAGGGGATGATAATTGCGGGCTCCGTAGGCGTTCTCCTGATCGATGAAGGTCTGGCTCCGGGTCGGGGCATCGGACATGGCGTGCTCCTGGGGACGAGCCTTGGATGATTCGCGCGCAGGCTCCGTTCACCCAGGTGGTCCTCCCGGAGCCTTCCGCTCGGCGGG
>MWBB01000418.1 GCA_002068835.1 Acidobacteria bacterium ADurb.Bin340
CGTGGACCCGCTGGGCATTGGTCATCAATGCCCGCAGATGGCGGAACGGATCACCGCCGCGGCTGTGGACCAGCGTGTTCCAAAGATCAAATACGACCGCGCGGATCATGGATTCGAAGCGCCCGAACCCTTGGAAGCCCTGACAGGAACGGAGATCGGGAAACCCATCACATCGAGCTCCAGGGTGCCATCCAGTCTCCAGGTCGCCCGCCGCCCCTTCACCGCAGAACTCACGGGGCTCCACACATCCTTCAATTCCCGGTAGGTGAACGCCAGATCCACGGGCACCGTGGCCCTTCCCTGGGCCGGCAGATCGATGCCCTGGTTGAATCCCACCCCGCCCAGAGGATGAGCCAAGCCCTGATCATCCAGCGAGATCCGCCCCTGGAATCCCCGGGCACGAAGGCGCGTGCCCGTAGGGTTCTCCATGCCCATCGTCACCCGCAGCACCAGCCGCGACTGGTCCAGCGGCAGCGCCAGCTGGAGGCTCGGCTCCACCCGCTCCACGCTGAAGCGCACCTGACGGGCGGCTTCCCGATAGGCGGCGGTGGGGTCCAGCCCCTTGGGGCACCCCACGAACAGCAGCAGTGCGGGAACGGCCAGCCAGGGTGCGCGCATGTCAGGCTCCGCGGTAGATCACGCAGTTGTCCGTGGTCTCGAACACCTCGATCTGGCACAGCCCCGGCAGATCGGGCTTGAGCTGGTCCCAGATCCAGACCGCGATGTTCTCGGCCGTGGAGAGGGGGATGAGGTCGTTGAGGAAATGATGGTCCAGCCGCTTGATCACCCTCTCCACCACCACCTTCGACAGGTCGTCGAAATCGATGATCATCCCTGTTTCGGGGTTCACCGCCCCTTCCACGGACACGAAGAGCTTGTAGCTGTGCCCGTGCAGATTCCGGCATTTCCCCGGATGGTTGTAGATGAAGTGGGCGGCCTCGAAGCCGTATTCCTTGCGCAGAATCATGAGCTCTCACACCAGGCCCGACGGGACCAGCCCACATTCTACCCCCCACCATGCGAGAATCCCCACGGGCGCCCATAGCTCAGGCGGATAGAGCATCAGCCTTCTAAGCTGAGGGTCGCTGGTTCGAGTCCTCATCCCCTAAACGCACCACCGCCCAGCTGGACTCGGACCAGCGAATGGCAGCCGCCCGGCGAG
>MWBB01000419.1 GCA_002068835.1 Acidobacteria bacterium ADurb.Bin340
TCCCCTCGTCAACCTCGTGGATGTCCCCGGGTTCCTGCCCGGCGTGGGCCAGGAGCACGGCGGCATCATCCGCCACGGCGCCAAGCTGCTGTTCAGCTACTCCAGCGCCACCGTGCCCAAGCTGACCGTCATCACCCGGAAGGCCTACGGCGGCGCCTACCTGGGCATGTGCAGCAAGGACCTGGGCGCAGACCGCGTCTATGCGTGGCCCACGGCGGAGATCGCCGTGATGGGCGCCGAAGGTGCCGCCGAGATCATCTTCCGCAAGGAGATCCAGGAGGCCGAGGATCCCGCCGCCGCCCTGGCCGCGCGGATCGCGGAATACCGCGCCGAGTTCGCCAACCCCTTCGTGGCGGCCAGCCGGGGACTGATCGATGACGTCATCGAGCCCAAGGACACCCGCCGCCTGCTGATCCAGGCCCTCCAGGCCGTGAAATCCAAGCGGCAGGCCCGGCCTCCCAAGAAACACGGAAACATTCCGCTCTAGCCCGAGGATCCCGTGCAAGAACCCATCCTGACGCGACTCCTGTTCGTTCTGGAACTCACGGCCCTCGGCATGTCCGTGGTGTTCATCTCGCTGCTGTTCCTCCAGTTCTTCATCAACATGATCGGCCTGCTGGAACGGGCCCTCGTCCGGAAACCAGCCACGCCGGCCGGAACACCCGAGGCCCCCGGGTCGGCCGATGATCCCGTCCACGAGGGCGTCACCCCCGAGGAGGCTGCGGTCATCGCCGCAGCGGTGGCCGAAACCCTCGGCGCCAAGGCCAGGATCCATCGCATCCGCCTGCTCCAGAACGAGGAGCAGGGCGGCTGGGCCCGCGTCGGCCGCCTCGACATCATGCGATCCCACACCACCCGGAAAAACCGGAACTGAACCCTTCCGTGCCCTTTGGAGACCTTCTCATGAAGAAGATGCGCATCACCCTCAACAACCAGGTTTTCGATGTCCAGGTGGAGCTCCTGGAGGATGACGAGGACCGCTACCCCGGGGCTCCCACCCCCGCCTGGTCGCCGGCCGCCGCGCCGGCCCCCAAGGCTCCGGCGGCCGCCCCGGTTTCCAGGGCTGCGGCACCCGCTGCCCCGAA
Source organism: Acidobacteria bacterium ADurb.Bin340 (assembly GCA_002068835.1). Taxonomy (GTDB): domain Bacteria; phylum Acidobacteriota; class Holophagae; order Holophagales; family Holophagaceae; genus MWBB01. The sequence continues at coordinate 1,086 of MWBB01000419.1, forward strand.
GGCCGAGGCCGGAACCCTCAGCGCCCCCATCGTGGGCTCCGTCTCCCAGATCCTCGTGGAGGTGGGCGCCACCGTC
>MWBB01000420.1 GCA_002068835.1 Acidobacteria bacterium ADurb.Bin340
GGCGGGCCCAGAAGGGCGAACCGAGCCGCTCGAAGTGGGCCCAGGCCCATCCGAAGGCCCGGAGGGCGCCTTCGGAATCCACCGCCCGGAAGGCATGAAAGCCTTTGGCCATCCAGTGGAACGGATCCGCGCAGGCATGGGTGTGCACCTCCCAACCGGGGTACCCGGGCTGCGGATCCGGCAGGGGCGCACCCCAGCGAACGGCCAATCGGTCCCAGGTCGCATCGCCGAGGGGAGGCACCTCCGCCTCCGGGGGCAGGCCCGCCAGATCCCGGGTGACCACTTCATGCCAGCCGCTGGGCATTCCGGGAGGAACACGCCCCTTCAGCAGCGCCTCGTCCCGCCCGATCGGCGGATCCCCCAGCGCGAGGGCGGCCGGGACCAGGTCCTGGAGGGCTTCGGGACAGGCACCCAGCCCCCGGGACCAGGCCCGAAGACGGGGGTCCACCATCCACCCGCCGTCCACGGCATGAAGCCAGGGCCTTTCCTCAAGCATCCCCAGCCTCGTTGGCAGCTCTCGGCAGATCAGGCCCTGAAGGTGCGGAGCCTGACTCCCCAGCTGGGCCAGCAGTTCCGCAGGGGGAGGTGCTCCCTCCGGCAGCAGGCGTCCGGTGGCATCCATGCCTCCCAGGAGCACCGCCCACCAGCCCGGGGGCAAGTCCCGAAGGCCTTCCGGCACCAGCGCCTCCAGGAAGGGCGGCAGGTGCAGGCGCCCCATTTCGTCCACAGCCCCCAGATGGGGCAGCCAGCGGACCCGGGTGCGGCGGTCCAGCAGCACGGTCCCATAGGCCATCCAGGGTCCGCCGTCCCCTTCCAGCAGAGCCTCCCAACCCCATCGGAGCACAGGATCCTCGCGGGCAGCGGAACGGTGGGCATCCGCCTCGGGACTGCCATGGCGCAGCAGGGCCACCCAGCCAGCCTCCGGCCTCGCCTGATGAGCCACGGGGGGGCCCTCCGGACGAGGTCCTCCAGGGCGATGAAGGCTCCAATTCCCGTGGGGCCACCGGCCATCCCGACCCCCCAGCAGCCAAGCCTGGGCAATGGCCGCCAGGGCCCAGGCCCGGTCCCCCCATCGCCGTCCACCCGTCATCGGCCGGGGCGGAGTCCAGGCCCCGGTCCAGGCGGCGGACAGACCCGCCATCACGGCG
>MWBB01000421.1 GCA_002068835.1 Acidobacteria bacterium ADurb.Bin340
AAGCCCGCATGGCGCAGGAGGGCCACCCAGTGTTCGGGCGTCAGGAAGCCGTAGGCGGGGCGCAGATCCGGGACGAGGCGCACCTCCCGGAAGCTGCTCATGAACTCGAAGAAGAACTCCAAATAGATGGGCCGGTCGAGGGCGGGCTTGAGGCATTCCCCCAGCACCAGGCGGCCGCCCGGCGCCAGGTGGGCCCGCAGGTCCGCCAGGGTTGCGGGGAGATCCTCGGCCACGTGCAGCACGTTGATGCCCACGATGCCTTCGAAACGCATGCCTGCGAGGCCCTGGTCCTCCAGCGGGCGGTTCACGTCCAGTCTGCTGAAGCTGAAGGGAAGCCCGGCCGCGATCTCAGGCAGGGCGCGCTGGGCCCGGCGGAGGAAGGCAGGGGCCACATCCGTGAAACGGTAGTCCGCCAAGTCGTGGGGCCCCTCGGCGGCCACCATCTGGGCGAAGGAACCCGCGCCACCCCCCAACTCCAGGATCCGCGCACCCGGCTGAAGCACGGGGCGAAGGGCCGCAAGGGTCAGGAAATTGTTGGCGCGGTACAGCATGTTCTCGTTGCGGAAGTACTGGAGCCATAGGGGGAACAGCTCCAGGCCGAAGAGCAGATCCTCGCCCCGCAATCCTTCCGTGAAGAAGGGGGGGATGCGGCGGCGCAGGGCGTCGAACAGGTCCAGGTTCGCGGTGTGGCCGGGCGCTTCCGTTTCAGCCAGTTCCCGCAGGCCCTCCAGATCGAGGTCGGGGGTGCCCGTGAGGCGATAGGAGCCGCCCTGGCCTTCCAGCAGTCCTTCCTGGGCCATGAAGGCCAGCATCCAGCGGGCGGGATCCGTGGATTGGGGATGCAGCCCCTCCACCAGGGCCTCCAGGGTGGCGCCGGCCCGAAGGCGGCCCTCCCAGCCGAGATCGAGAGCCAGGGCCAGGGCCACCCGGGCGGCATAGACCTCGGAGATGAGGTGGAGCATGACGAAGGGGCGCCGGAACAGCTCCGAGGCTCGGGCTTCCATGACCGGATCCAGCCCCAGATGCCGGGGGTGGGTCAGGGTTTCGAAGCGCCGGAGCAGAACCTGGCGGATCATTCCATGATTTCGCTGAGGCTGCGGCCGCCGTGAATGCGCAGGATCGCGTCCCCGAACAGGCGGGCGGTGGAG
>MWBB01000422.1 GCA_002068835.1 Acidobacteria bacterium ADurb.Bin340
CGCATAAGGTTACATAAGGTAACATTAGGGGCCCGCCTTCCTGACGTCGGCGGCCCCTATGTGACGAAAACGAACTATGAAAGCCCCCGCGCCGGCCTGGCCGGAGGAGCCTGATTATGGAGCCCAACGCCAACGAAGTAGCCCAGCACCTGAAGCGGCTGATCCTGCATGAGGTAGGCCAGTATTATGCGGAGCAGCGGGGAGACCAGTACCTCCCTGCCTCCGAGACCCTGACGGACAAGGACCTGGAGGATCACCTGGACGGGAAGCGGACCTTGGGGATCAAGTTGATCCAGCCCAAGACCCTGCTGGTCAAGGCCGGAGCGCTGGACCTGGACGCCCCGAGCGCTGACCGCGCGGACCTGGAGGCCGCCCTCGGGACCGCCCGACAGGTCCAGGCGGCAGCTGCAGGCCTCGGGCTCCCGACCGCGATCGAGTTCTCGGGCCGCCGGGGCTGGCACGTCTGGGTATTCACTCAGACCCCTATACCCGCCGCTACCATGCGCGGGCTCCTGACTGCCCTGGCCGACCGCGCGGGCTGTCCCGGGACAGAGGTCTTTCCCGCTGGCGATCGGATCTCGGAGGACGGGAAGGTAGGCTCCGGGGCCAAGCCCTTCAAACTGCCATGCGGGCTGCATAAGGTCTCAGGGTACTGGGCTGGGTTTGTAGGGGAGGGGGTCGTCTGGGGAGAGGACGGGCTCCCGGTCCTCCCGGATCAGGGCTCCGTCCTGGAGGCGATCGAGCAGGCCGCGCCGGCCCAGGTCCTGGGGGCCCTCTCCTCTCTCGCCCCGCCTACCTCAGGAGCGATCGGCCCGGAGGAGCGGCTCCCCGACCTCTCCCGGCTGGGGGAGGCAGAGCCCGCCTGCATAGCCTGGCTTCGGGAGCATGGGGCCCCGCTGGACCAACCCTATAACTCAGTGAACCTGACCCTGGCCCGCTATGCTGTCTCCCGAGGCCTCCGGGAGGAAGAGGCCCTCCTCCTGGCTGGAGCAGTAGCCCAGGCCACCCGCCCCGAGCACCCGACCGGGAAGGCTGAGCCCCAGGACAAGCTCCGCAACTTCCAGTCCGCCCTGAGGAGCGTCCAGCGGGAGCCCGCCCGCTACCCATTCAACTGCTCCTATGTCCGGGGCTCCCAGGAGCTGAAG
>MWBB01000423.1 GCA_002068835.1 Acidobacteria bacterium ADurb.Bin340
GGAGAGGCCCGGCTGTGGACGGCCCTTCGCGCCTACCGCGAGCAGGGCTTGGCGATTCTGGGGCGCCTTGGGCGCCGCGAGCAGCACGTGGGCCGATTCATCTTCACCCTGCTCACCAAGCGGGCCCTCTCCAGCTCCTACGCCTTCGCCCGCACCTGGTGGTCGCACATGGAGGGGTTGGAGGGCCACGCCAAGGCCCAGGCCCTGCGTGAGGAGGCGGCCCTCCAGGAAGCCCGAGCTGCCCAGCGGCAGGCCGAGCGGGAGGCGGACAACGAAGCCGCCCGCAGCCTCTGGGAGCAGGAGGCCCTGGTGAAGGGTGCCCGCTGGCTCGCCACCGTGGCCAAGGACCTGCTGGTCCCCGCAGGCGAGGTCTCAACCGCCCTGGAGGCCCTGGGGTGGACCCGGGCCAAGACGGCCCGTGCCCTCGATGAGGATGGGACGGCGGTCCCGATGAACTGGCCTACCAAGTGGCCGGAAGACGCCCGTTGGGTCGCCCTGAAGGCATGGATCAGCAAGAAGCTACTGAACCCAGCTGGAGAGTGGACGGACGAGCGGTTGATCCTCTTCACCGAATACCGCGACACCCTGGACTACCTCCGTGCCCGGCTCGACGCCGATGGCTTCAAGACGCCCAGGGTCGAGGAGCTGCACGGCGCCAGTGACGCCAAAGACCGAGACCGGATCAAGAAGCTCTTCAACAACCCGATGGCCGATCTGCGGCTGATGGTCGCCACCGACGCCGCCAGTGAGGGCCTGAACTTCCAGGAATCCTGCCGCTACGTCATCCACCAGGAGCTGCCTTGGAGTCCCACCAAGCTGGAGCAGCGGAACGGACGTGTGGATCGCCATGGTCAGTTCCGGGATGTGGTCGCCCATCACTTCGTCAGCGATCAGGATGAAGACTTGGCCTTCCTCGACCTCCTGGCCAACAAGGTGCACAACATCCGCGAGGAACTCGGTTCGGCGGGTCAGGTGCTGGACGCCGCCGTGACCCAGCACTTCCTCGGCGAGAAGAAGACCGCCAAGGGCCTCCTTGATGCCGTGGAAGGCCGTGTAGCTACTTCAGCTTCTCGTGCTGACATGCAGGGTGCGGACCACGGCTCCCGGGATGTCCTGGAACGAACCCGGCGCCAGCTCAAG
>MWBB01000424.1 GCA_002068835.1 Acidobacteria bacterium ADurb.Bin340
AGGTGATCGTGTGTGCAGGATTGGCCGCGCTGGCCGGGATTTGGGGCATCCTGGCCATCCTCGCGGGGGGCTGGTGGGCCACGCTGATCCTTGGGACGGGATTCCTGGGGCTTGCCGGGGTCGCGGCGGCTTGGGAAGGTTTCCAGACTCGGCGCCGTGCAGCCTGGATCGCCTCGGGAGAGGCGAATGCATGCCTGGAGCGCCTCGAGACGGCCCTCGGCCGTTTGGCTGGTGACCTCGGCGCGCGCCTGGACCGCCCGATGGCTGCGCCCCTGCCCGGGGCATCTCTCCCGCGGACGACCGTTCTGCGTAACCTTGCGGTGCTGGGCCGGACGGCGGAGCGGACGGCCCAGGCTGTGAACCATCTCGGAAGGGCCCTGGCCGGAGCCTGTCCGATCTGGCGGATGCCCGCCCTCCAGGCGGATCTGATAGACGCGGTGGCTCCGGCCCTGGCGGAAATGGAGGGCCTCCAGGCTCTGCGTGTGCGGCCCGAAGACACCGAGGGCTTGCGCCTGCTCGTGGCCATATTCAAGGGACTCCTGAGGCAGATCGCGGACTGGGCAGCCCTGGGGCGCGAACGCCTCCGAGCCGCTCGTATCGATCTGGGCGATGGCCGCTCCGCCCAGGTGGACCTTCCTCTGGAACTCGTGCCGCCCCCCGAGTGCCAAGGCCTCCAAGCTTGGCTCCGGGCACGCGGCTGGCAGGAGGAGACAGATGATCCCCCACGATCCCATCCGAGCCAGGCCGTTCCCAGCGCTCTGATCGCCGGCCTCGCGGCCGGGTACCTCTTTGGTAATCACTCGAGCGGCTCCAAAGACGGACGCTGATCAACGCTCGGAGGCGTTGGATCTGAAGGCAGGCCGATGATGGCGGAATCTCTCCGGGTGCGGGGCTCGCGCTCAACGCCCGAAGGAATACGCCTTCACCTCGCTGGATGGCCCAGTGCGAGGGCGCGAGGAGGCATTGGACTGGATAATTTACCGATCGGGAAAATAACGCCGAGCGATGGGGGTCGAGGAAGCTGAATTTCCCGTAAGGGAAAATTTTATGGTCGAGCCCGGTTGCTTGCTTTATCTTTACCCGATCGGGAAAACTCATGGACACGCTTCGGATCCACAGCACGGAAGAACTGGGCG
>MWBB01000425.1 GCA_002068835.1 Acidobacteria bacterium ADurb.Bin340
CCCGGCCCCTCGGAGCGGCATGGTTTCCCCAACGGGCCAGGGCACGGCGGACTGCGAAGAGGTCCAGCGCCGCCCGCGCCATGGCTCCGGGTCCCAGCTTGGAACCGCGCACATCCTCCCAGGCAGCCAGCGGCTCTTCCAGAAAGGCGTCCACGGGAATGGATCCTGTCTCGTGGGTGCCACGCACCAGTCGCCCGATCAGCTCGACGTCGAACACCCAGCGGGAATGGAAGGGGGTTCCCAGGGCCGCTCGAAGGGTCGCGTGGCGGCGGAACAGCTTCGCGCCGCACTGGGTGTCATAGACCGGCAGGCCTAGCAGCCATGAGGCGCAGGTCGCAAAGATTCGCCCCAGAACATGTCGGCGCGGCGATCGCCGGATGTGCCGACCGAGCAGTTTCACCCGGGCCCCGAGAAGCACCTGGGGGGCGCCCGGATGTTCCGAGAATACACGGAGCAGCCGCACCATTTCTTCCGCCCGCGTTGCCAAATCTGCATCCAGGAACCCCATGACCTCGGCGCCTTCATCCCAGGCCCTCAGCATCCCCTGGCGCACGGCTTCAGCCTTGCCTCCGTTTTTCGGGAGGTCCAACTGTAGAACCCGAACGGGGTGTTCACTTCTAAATGCCTGCAGCATCAAGCCGGTGTTATCCGAAGAACCATCGTTCACAAACAGGAGTCGTACCCCAGGGTGGTCCAGGAGAGGCTTGAAGCCCTCCAGGTTCATTCGCTTTGCCTCGTTGTAGCAGGGGACGATGATCACAGTTTCCGGCATAGGGCCCACCAGCTCAATCCAGGAAGGGGAATGCGAAACTGGGCAGCAACGCCGCACAGCCACGCGTCAACGATCAGGAAGCCATGAAGCAGGCCCGTGATCCAAGGGCCCCCGGTCCAGGCGGCACCTGTGAAGGGTGCCGCGCCCAGCATGTTCTCCTTCACCTTTGCGGCCCAGCGAAGGGGAAGCAGGCTCGGGAATAGGCCGCCCGAGCAAAGGATGTTCAATCCCGCTTGCTGCAGGCACTTTCGAAGCGCCCGGCGGGTGTATCGCCGCACATGATGCAAGGCCTGGTCATGGGAGGTATACAGGCTGGGCCAGCCCGGGACGCTCACGAGCACCCAGCTTTCCGGGTCCAGG
>MWBB01000426.1 GCA_002068835.1 Acidobacteria bacterium ADurb.Bin340
GACCCCCCAGGTGCCGCCTGCCTACGCCTCCACGGACTTCCTGCGTCCAGAATACTGGTCGCTGCGAGGGAAGCTCGATGTGCCCAAGGAACGCTTCACGGCCTACACAGAGGCCCCGGGCCGCACAGGTGACCGCGCCTTGTTCGGCTGGGCCGGGTGGACGCCCCTCCAACGCCTCCGAGCCCTGCTGGCCCTGGATGAGACCCTGGAAGAGGAAGGCGTTCCCCCGAGTGACCGCCTGGGGCTGCTGGACACCGCCTGGCGCCTGCTGCCCGATGCCGCCCGGGAAGATGCTGCCGCGGCCAACCGCCTGAAGGCCGAACTCCAGCCCCTTGTGGGCCTGGAGGGCCCCAGCGAAGCCAGCCTGGAGGACTGGAAGCGCCGCTTCCCCCCTCCCCGGGCTGCCCGTGCCGCAGGCCGCCGTCGCACCCGTCCCGAAGCTGAGCGTGAGGACCTATGACCACCGTTTCCCAAGCCTTCGATCTCCCCTCCCGGGATGACATCCGGGCCATGGCCTTCGTGGTGCGCCTCAGCGAGGCCGACCCTGCGTCCGCGGAAGTGAAACAACGGGTGGACGAGTATGTGATCACGCCCACGGTGGAGAAGGAGCTGCCCCTGATCCTGCGGGGGATGCGCCAGGTCTTCCACCGGGGCGAGGACTACGGCCGCTTCATCCACGGCAGCTTCGGCAGCGGCAAATCCCACTTCATGACCCTGCTCTCCATGCTGCTGGAAGGGGTTCCCGTGGCTTGGGAGAAGTTCCGTCCCGTCCTCCAGGCCCAACAGGCGACCCACGGTGGGGAGGTCATTGACCACGAAGCCTGGCTGAAGGACGCCAAGCTCCTGGTGGTCCGGGTTCACATGCTGACCGTTGCGGGACGCCGGACGGGGCTGGACCGGGCCATCTACACGGGGTTCAACGACGCCCTGAAACGCCGGGGCAAGCTCCCCTTCGAGTTCCTGAACGTCGACGGCATCCTGCAGGAGATCCGCACCGAGGCGGATACCTACGGCGACGTGGTCTGGAAGCGTTTGGAGGCCGAAGGCATCCTGGGCGGACGGGACGACTTCGAGGCCATGGCCTCGGGATCGGCCGAGGAGCGGGAGAACCTGGCCCGGGCTTGGCTGG
>MWBB01000427.1 GCA_002068835.1 Acidobacteria bacterium ADurb.Bin340
CGCCTCCAGAACGCCATCGCCGACTGGCACCGGGAGGTACTGGACCCGGTGTTCAGGGGGAGGATCACCACCGTCAGCGCGGGGGAGCCGTCGGGCTGCTGGAGAAGGAGCGCCAGCGGTTTTCCAATGTTCGGGAGGAGGCGGATCGTTTGATCCGGATGCTGGATCAACGGGACAACGAGCGGTTGTCCCTCCTGGATCGGGCCCTGGAACGTTCCCGGTGGATCGCGATGGCTGGCCTGGGGCTGGTCCTGCTCGTCGGGTTGGCCTGGATGCGCTGGCTCCTGGGCCGCATCGCCGACCCGCTCCGGGACCTGGCGGAATCGGCCCGCAGTGGCGCGGGCTTTCCGGATGAACCGGAGCCCCATCCGGTGCGGGAGGTGGACATCCTGCGCCAGGCCCTCTACGGCCTGGATCGGCGCGGTCGCGAACGTGAACAGGCTCTCCGGGAGGGGCAGACCGAGGCCCAGGCCATCCAGGGTTTCGCGGAGCTGGTGCAGCGTCTGGATCGGGAGGATGACCTGGTGGCGGCCCTCGAACAGGCCCTCCGGCGCCTTGCGGAGCCCGAGGACCTCCGCATCGCCCTGCGGCCCCCAGGCGACCCGGACCGCATGGACTGCGTGTCCCCGCTGCTGGCGCCGGAGGATCAGGATCACCGGGTGCTCCGCCAGCCTGGGGATTGCCGGGCCATCCAGCGGGGCCAGTCCGTGCAGTTGGGGGCCCGGGATCCCTTGGCCTGCCGCTGCACCTTGGGCCTGCCGGAGCAGGGCGCCTACCTCTGCGTTCCCCTGGTGGCCTCCGGCGAGGCCCTCGGGATCGTGAACCTGCGCTACCGGCTGCCCGCCCAGGCCACCCTGGCCCGTCGGCGTCTGGCCGAGGCCCTGGTCGCCTCCGCCGCCCAGGCCCTCCAGCTCCTCCGGGCCCTGGCCACGGCCCGGGACCAGGCTCTGCGGGACGGGCTCACGGGGGCCTACAACCGGCGATTCCTCGACGAGGTGCTGCCCAAGGAAGTGGAGCAGGCCCGGCGGCGGGAGGCATCCCTTTCCGTGCTCATGCTCGACATCGACCACTTCAAGCGCTTCAACGACAGCTTTGGCCACGAGGTGGGCGACCGGGTGCTGGCCCTC
>MWBB01000428.1 GCA_002068835.1 Acidobacteria bacterium ADurb.Bin340
GGCGGTGATTGTGGACCACACGTGCACCGATCTCGAAGCGGTTCCCGCCACGGCCATCCAATCCGCCAAGGCGAAGCTGAAGATCGCCTATGGGCACACGAGCCATGGAAGCCAGCTCATCACAGGGATGAATGCCCTCCATGCCGGGAACAGCCTCTATGCCTGGAACGGAACCGGAGCCGGCGGCGCCTTGATGCTCCAGGATGGGGCGATGGCGGGGGATGTGGGCTACCACCCTGCCTGGGTGAACAACACCCGCGCCTTCCTGGGGGCACCTCAGGCTGGGTCGGGCCGGGGCAGCGCCCACCCCGACATCAATGCGGTGATCTGGGCCTGGTGCGGGCAGGTTTCCAGCCGTACGTCCCAGGAGCTTGTGGACACCTACCTGGCGCCCATGGCCCAGCTGGAGGCGGACTATCCCGGCGTGCGCTTCGTCTACATGACGGGCCACCTGGATGGCACGGGGACCACCGGCAACCTGAACCAGCGCAACGAGCAGATCCGGGCCTTCTGCCGCGCCAATGGCAAGGTGTTGTTCGACTTTGCGGACATCGAGAGCTTCGCTCCGGGTGGGAGCACCAACTTCATGCCTCTGCTGGCTGATGATGGCTGCGCCTACGACAGCGATGGCAATGGCACCCGTGACCGGAACTGGGCCAGCGATTGGCTCGCCGCCCATCCGGGGGATCCCCTGGCCGCCCTCGCCACCGCCTGCGGCAGCTGCGCCCACAGCACCCAGTTGAACTGCGTGCAGAAGGGGCGGGCGGCCTGGTGGCTGTGGGCCCGGCTGGCAGGGTGGATTCCGTGAGGTTCTCCTTCTTCCGTTCCATGCCCATCGCCCTCGGTCTGGGGGGGGCTTTGTTGATCCTGGCCTGCGGTGGGGGCGAGAGCCCTGCGGTGCCGGATGCGCCCACGGATCCGAACACCAATCCTGAACTGGGTCCCCCGGCGGGGAATCCCGGGGCTTCCTTCCCGGTTCCGGGCGAGGCCCTGGCCGAGGATGTCTCCCTGCCCGACCACATCATCGGATCGGGGACCCCCGAGAGCTGCACCGCCGAGGCCTTCATCCAGGCCGTGGCCCAGGGCGGGAAGATCGTCTTCAACGGCGGG
>MWBB01000429.1 GCA_002068835.1 Acidobacteria bacterium ADurb.Bin340
CCCGCCACGGGGTGCCGGGCCTGGGGCGTTTCTCGCCGGTCTTGAAGGACGTGGCGCTGCCGACCGCCCCCGAAGCCTGGGTGGCCGACGGGCGCCCCCGGGCCGTGCTGGTGCCCGGGGCCTCCCGCCGGGGTGCCATCAAGCGTTGGCCCCTGCGCCACTGGCGGACCCTGGCCCGCATGACCCAGGACCGCTGGCAGCTGCGCTGGTCCCTGGGGCCCGAAGAGGCGGAGCTGCGGGAATGGCTGCCCGCGGAGACCGGCATCCCCGCGCTGCCCGCCTGCGGCCTCTGGGAACTGGCCTCCCTGCTGCGCCAGGCGGACCGGGTGGTGGTGCCGGATACGGGGCTGCTGCACCTTTCGGTACTGCTGGGGGTGCCCGTGGTGGCCCTCTTCGGCTCCAGCGATCCGGTCATCGCCGGGCTTCCGGATGGCACGGGCACCGTGCTGCGCACCGGCATCGCCTGCGCTCCCTGCCGTGAGCGACGCTGCCTGCGCCGGGACTGCCTGGAACAACTCGGCCCGGACCAGGTCCGGGCCGCGCTGGAAGGCTGAGGCGGTTCGAAGGGCTCAGAGCCGGTCGACGATGGCCTTGCAGTCCGCCACGAAGGCCCGGGCATCATCCGCGCTGGGCTTCTGGCCGTTCTCGATGGCCTTGCCGAAGCGCTCCATGGCTTCGCCCAGGTCCTTCACATCGGCCTCCTGGAAGCCTTTGGTCTTCTCGGTGAGGGCCTCGAACACCTTGCGGGCCGCCTCCTGCTCCTCGGCCGGCAGGGCCGCCACGGCGGCGGGGGCCATGCCCATGTTCAGGCCGGCGGTCATCATGCCCGCGGCGAAGGCCTGGGGGCTGCCGGCTTCCTGGATCTTCTTCTTGCCGTAGTAGTAGAGCCCCCCGCAGACCACGGCCAGCAGCAGCAGCAGCGTTCCGCAGCCCGCGCCGACCCAGATGAGGACCTTCTTGGTGTTCGCCATGGATGTCTCCTCGGAAAAACCCAGCATAGCCCTTCGCCTCCGGGCTGCGGGCGAAGGGTTTGATCCGGAGGGGCAGTGGCGGGAGTCGACCGCCCGTCAGGCCCGCTTCCAGCTCACGGTGCCATCCTTCCGGTC
>MWBB01000430.1 GCA_002068835.1 Acidobacteria bacterium ADurb.Bin340
GACCGGGTCATCCTCACCACCAGCTTCTCCTTGTCCCCCAGCTCCACGAAGTCCTTCATGGCCTGGACCACCGGGGCCATGTCCCCCATCCCCTCCAGCCGGTACCTCATCTCGCACAGTTCGGAGCTGGCCACCTCTTTCAGCAGCTGCCGGTGGAGGTACCTGTATATCAGCCAGACCGCCAGGGCGGAGGCCACCACCACCCCCCAGTCGGCCAGGAACCTCTGGGCTGACGAGAGGCCGCCCAGGGCGTCGCGGAACACCATGAAGTAGGAGAGCACCAAAAGGACGCCGGCCAGCCATCCCGCGGTCAGGTCGAGGTTGGTGGCCATCCTGGCCAGCACCCTGAGCCGCGGATTAGGATGATTGTGATAGGCAGGTAGGACGACGATGACCCCCAGCAGGGAGAACATCATGAACAGGAAGAGCGCCGCCTTGAGCGGCCATTCGATCATGCCGGCGCTGGGAAGTAGCAGGGACCAGAATGCCAGAAGGCCGAAGGCCGCCGCCTTCAGTATGGCCGGTTCGGGAAGCTCCCCTGGCCGGGGGAAGTTGGAGGCCGTGTACAGGGTGGCCGCGGCCAAGAGTATGATTATCGATAGCGGTCCAGCCTCGCCGGCGGTATAGAACAGCAGGGCCCAGACCACGGCCCAGACCAGGAACGTGAAGCGCAGAGCCTCGGCCAGCCTTCCGCGGAAGATGGTGCCGACCATCGCCCCCAGGTAGGCCAGGGACGTTCCGGCCACCAGAGCGGCCTTCAGGGCCTTCCCCTCGGTGAAGCCGTGAGAGGGGAGCACGTCCTCGGCCAGCAGGTCTATGATGGCCAAGGCCAGGATGGCCAGGAGGGTCCACCAGATGACCCCGCGCAGCACGTTGCCTCTCACGCTCACGTCCACGTGCCACATCTTCTTCAGATCGCCGCCGAGGCCTTCGAAAGGTCCCCTCATCCCGCCAACCCCCCCATCTCCCGCAGTGCCTTGAACACCGCCAGGTAATCCGCCCTGGCCACCGGATGGCGGCTATAGGCGGCCTTCTCGATCACCCAAAGGGCGTTCCCCCCTACTAAAGAATCCGTACCGATCAGGGCGGTGAACACCTCCCG
>MWBB01000431.1 GCA_002068835.1 Acidobacteria bacterium ADurb.Bin340
CTTGGGGATGCCCACCACGCCGTAGGCCTCGTTGAGGGCGTGCTTGCCGCGGCCGAGGTAGGCGTGCTTCCAGGGCATGGGCGTGCCGGGCTTGGCACGGAAGGCGGCCACGTGCTCGGGCTTCAGGTCCCAGGAGAGGCTCAGGATCTCGAGGCCGCGCCCCCGGAACCGCTCCCAGGCGCGGTGCACGCCGGGCAGCTCGGCGCGGCAGGGGGGGCACCAGGAGGCCCAGAAGTCCAGCAGCAGGTAGCGCCCCTTGAAGGCGTCCAGGGTGTAGGTCTGCCCCGGGTGCTCCAGGTCCTGCACCGAGAAGGCCGGCGCAGGGGTGCCCACGCGGGTCTTGGCCTGGGCGTCCCAGAGGCGGCGGGCGAAGGCGGTGTCGGAGGCGCCGGGGTGCTCCTTCTCCAGGCGGAGGAGGGCGGCCTGGGCGATCGCCTCGTTCTCCCCGAGGGCGGCCTCGAACTGGGCCATCAGGAGGCCCGCGCGCACGGCGGGGTCGGGGTGACGCTCCCGGCCCGGCGCGGCGAAGGCCTCCGCCTCGGCGGCATCGGGGAAGCAGGTCTCCAGGAAGCGCGGCAGCAGGCCCGCCTCCAGGGACCAGGCGGGCGCCGTGGAGGGAAGCTCGCGCTTCAGCAGGGCCACGAGCGCCGGGTCCGGGTCCTTTCGCTGGAGCAGCAGGGCCTGGTGTGGATAGGAGAAATAAAGGGGCAAAACGCTGCGTTCGCGGTGGATAGCATTACCCGAAGCTCCAGCCCCCCGACGAGGTTCGGGCACGGGAAGGTTCAGAACGGGCCGCCCTGGGTTTCCCTGGTCCGGATGCCACGGGTCGGCCTCTGACGCGCGTTGGCGCCTCGGCGCGGCTCCTACCCGCTCCGCGGTCCGAGAGTCGCTTGGGCCTCACGAGCTTGGGGTCCTCCCCTCCGGGTGGCCATCCGGCCCCTGGAGCCCCCCATGACGCAGAGCCCTTCCCTCTCCAATCCCGCGCCCGAAGAGAGCTGCGGGATCCTCGATCTGACGATGATCTTCGGCGACAAGATCCTCGAGGACGGCCAGATCCTGGGCGCGCTCATGGAGCCTGACCGGGCGCACCTGGCGGACG
>MWBB01000432.1 GCA_002068835.1 Acidobacteria bacterium ADurb.Bin340
CACCAGCGCAAAGGGCAGCGCGGCCTTCCGGGCGAAATCCGACAGCAGCCTCAGGTTGCGTTCCAGGCGGGCCGTGTCACTGCCCAGGGGGGCTTCCACCAGGGCGCCGCCGGGCAGGCGCCACACGCTGTCGGCCGCCATGATGCCGGTGAGCAGACGATACCGGGCATTGAGCCCCACCCAGTCGGCCCGGAGGGGAAAGTGGTCGCCCAGGTATTCCTCCATGTCCCGGCTGAACTGGCCGCCTTCCAGGGTCAGCGCGGGAGGACTTGCCAGGTAGCGTTTTTCAAGGGGGCTGAATTCCTGCCTGGGCGACACAAGCAGCCCGGCGCCCATCACCAGGATGAGGCCGATGAACAGGATCGGCAGCAGGCGAAGACGTTTCATCTGTCTCCTTAAAACCTGAAATACAGGAAGGGATTGTAGCCCTGGGACACCAGGGCGGCCACGCAGAGCAGGAAAAGGGCGCTCAGCAGCAGGTCCTCCGCCAGCCGGGGCAGACGGAAGCGCCAGGGAACGCTGGCCAGCGCGCACACGGCAAACAGGGGCAGGAAGGCTTTTGCCAGCCCCCCGGCCACAGGGCTCAGGAGCTGACCTGACGCCAGGCCCGCCAGGAAAGCCCGCATGGCGGCAAAATCCGTGAAAGCGAACAGCGCCCAGCCCACCAGAACCAGGGCCAGCGTCATCGGGCGGCTCAGCCAGGCTACGGCCTTGGGCAGGCGGGCGTACAGCTTTAACAGGACAAGCTTTTCCAGGATCAAAAGCCCCGCGTAATAAAGCCCCCAGACCACAAAGTTCCAGCTGGCGCCATGCCAGAGACCGGTCAGCCCCCAGACGGTGAGGATGTTCACCATCTGGCGCGGCAGCCCGCGGCGGTTGCCGCCCAGGGGGATGTAAACATAATCCCTGAACCAGCCGGAGAGGGTCACATGCCAGCGCCTCCAGAAATCAGTAACGGAGCGGGCGGTGTAGGGATAGAGAAAGTTTTCCCGGAAGCGGATGCCCAGCATCCATCCCAGCCCGCGCGCCATATCGGAATATCCGGAAAAATCAAAATAGATTTGAAAGGCAAAGGCGATCAGCGCCGC
>MWBB01000433.1 GCA_002068835.1 Acidobacteria bacterium ADurb.Bin340
GGTCTCCGCCGGGGGCTCCCTGGGGCTCATCATGACCCTGGCCATGGGACTGGCCTTCATCATCTTCTACAAGGGAAAGATCCATGCCATCGAGGCCTTCAACCTCTTCTGGGGCAATGTCCTGGCCCTGACCCCCGGGGATCTGCGGCTGACCCTGGCCGGCTCCGGGGCCATGGTCGCCTTCATCGCCCTGGCCTACAAGGAAATTCAGATCGTTCTGTACGACCGGGAACTCGCCTGGGCCACCGGGGTATCCGCCAGGGCCGTGTACGGGGGGATCATGCTGCTGGTCTGCGTGGGGATCGCCGTGGCCACCCGGATAACCGGAGCCCTGATGGTGGATGCGGCGACGATTCTGCCCGCCCTGGCGGCCCGGGCGGCGGCCCGGTCCTTCCGGGGGCTTCTGGCCTGGGGGGCCTTCTTCGGCGTCGTCATGAACGCCGCGGGCTTTGCGCTGGCCTTCCTGCTGGATCTCCCGGTGAGTCCCGCCATCATCGTGGTGGGGGCCGTCGTCGTGGCCCTGGCGCGGACGGCTCCCCACCTGAGGGCCCGAGTCCTCTCCCGCCGGACCGGACGCTGAGCCCCGCCGCCGCGGGGCCCCGGCAGGTCTCTCCGGAACCGGCAGCGCGCCGTCCGGCTGTGACCTGCCCCGTCCGCCGGCAGTCCCGCCCGGCGGCGGCAGCTAATCCGACAGGTAGTACTCCACCGTGGCCACCACCCGGACGTTCTTGATATGGGGAGTGTTGCTGTCCCGGTCGGAGATGGAAAACTGCCCCTGATTGGCGGTCCTGATCTTTCCCAGGCGGCTCCGGGAATCCTGGGCGAACCTCTCCGCCACCTCCCGGGCGTTCCGGGTGGCCTCCTCGATCATCGAGGGCTTCAGGGCGTTGAGTCCGGTGAAGAGGAACTCCGGGCGGGCCTGGTAATCATCCCCCATCACCGCCACACCCTGCCGTCCCAGGCCGGCCACCCTGTTCATCGCCTCCCGGACCCTGTCCACGTGACTGGTGTAGACCGTCACCACCGAGACCCCGGAGTAGCGGTAGGGCAGTTTGGACGCGTCGGCGTAGTCCAGGGCCTGCCG
>MWBB01000434.1 GCA_002068835.1 Acidobacteria bacterium ADurb.Bin340
CAGTGCGAGCACGGCGGGAAGTTCCTGGAGTCCTCCGGCACAGCGTGGTCCGTCACCAACCTCATGGCCTGCGTGGACAAGGGCCGGAAGAACGCCTGGGGCTTCAACCCCCGCCGGGCGGGCATCACCTACTTCTGGGGCTGTGACCTCGGCTTCAAGAAGGACGCCACGGCCCTTGCCATCTGCCACTGGGAGCAGACCCAGAAGGGCGACTTCGTGCTGGTCTACGACTACATCGACCGCATGATCGTGGGTGAGGGGGAGTGGGAGAACGCCCACGAGCTGGACCTGGAGGCCATCCTGGACTGGTTCGAGGACATGAACCAGTGGCTCCCTGGCCGGTTCGGTGTCATCGACCAATACGCTGGTGCCATGTTCACCCAGCTCTGCACCCAGCGGGGCCTCAGCTTCATCGAGCTGGTCCACCTGACCGAGGCCATCAACTCCGAGGCCGGGTTCGCCATCCAGGGCTACATCAACCAGGGCATCGCCCGGTTCCCCGACGTGGAGAAGTTCATCCACGAAATGGGCACGGTGGAGGCCTACTACGTCGGCAAGCACCGGATCAAGATCGAGTCCCCCTCGGGCGAGAAGAACGCCCACGACGACATGTATGACGCCGTGGCGCTGGCCGCCTGGAAGGCCCAGAAGTGGATGATGGAGGACGGAGGCAAGGGCTTCGCCTACACGGGTCAGGCCATCCAGGTGGGCGGCGAAGAGCTGCGCCCCGGGGACCTGGGGGTGGATCTGGAGACTGCCAGCATGGCCCAGCTCCGCGTCAACGAGCGGATGAAGGCCCTGGAGCGCCTCTCCGCCGCCCGGCAGGGCACCATGCCCATGAACGCCCGCATGTCTGCCCGGCGGGGTCGCTTCTGAAGGTGCATCTTCCGGGATAATCCCCCTACATAGGGGTGACCGGGCCTGCTGGCCCGCGACCCCATAGGTGCGTTCATGATCAACTACCTGATTCTGTATGGCTTGCTGATGGGAGGCTGGCTGCTGGTCTACCACCACGGGCGTGTCGTGGTCCCCGGCCTGGAGGGCAACCTCGTCCGTGGCCTGGGCCTGTTCGTGCTTCGGGGTT
>MWBB01000435.1 GCA_002068835.1 Acidobacteria bacterium ADurb.Bin340
GCCCTGCCAGCGGATCATCGGCGGAGGCCCGCAGGGCTTCCAGGGGCCGCTCCAGGGCCACAGGGTCGAATCCGGCGGCTTCCGCCTGGGCCAGGGTTCGCTGGATCCAGCGTTCGGAACCCAGTTGGCGGCGGGTTTCCCCATGCACCTGTTCCCAGGCCGGCAGGGGCAGGCCCTCCGCCCGAAGGGCCTCGGCCAGCCGGTTCCAGCGCTGGGCCATGCGTTCGGCGTCGTCCATGGGCAGCTGGATCGCCAAGGGATGAAGTCCTGCCCCCAGCACCTTGCCGAGCCTTTCCTGCAGGGCCAGGGCCGGGTTGCCCTTCTGGCGGAAGCGGCGGAGATCCTCCTCCCAGCCCAGGCGGAGGGCGCCTGCGGCCGCCAGCAGCATCAGTCCTGCCGCCACGGCCGGTTTCCAGCGGCGGGGACGCGGGACCCGGAGGGCGCCTTCGGGCTGCGTGGCGAACGCCCCCCGGCCTCGATCCAGGCCCAGCAGCAGGGCGGGCAGCAGCAGCAGGCTGGCGGCGAGGCAGGCCAGCAGGCCCAGGCCCGCCGTGAGGCCCAGGTCCCGAAGCCCCGGGAAAGGCGCCACGGTGCAGGCGAGGAAGGCCATTGCGGTGGCCAGAGAGGCGGCCACCACACCGGGCCCCGTGCCCAGAAGCGCGGCCCGGAGCGCCAGCGCCTTGGTCCGGCCCGCCTGGCGGGCCTCCCGGTAGCGGCTGAAGATCAGGATGCCCACGTCATCGCCAATGCCCAGAAGCACCGCCCCGAAGGCCGCCGCCATGAGGTTGAGGCGTCCCAGGATCCAGCCCACGGAGCCGAAGGCCCAGAACATGCCGACCAGCAGGGGCAGCACCACGAAGCCATAGCCTGCCAGGGTGCGGAAACCCACGGCGTACACCACCCCGATGAGCACGAAGGAGAGGATCAGGCTCACCACCACCTCGCGGCCCAGGCGCTGGGATTCCCAGTAGGCGATGGCGTGGGCTCCCGTGGGCTGGAGCGCGAAGGGGCGGGCCTCCGAAGGCGCCAGGGCCGCCTGGACTTCCCGGAAGCCGGCCTTGGCGGGCAGCGGGCCTTCC
>MWBB01000436.1 GCA_002068835.1 Acidobacteria bacterium ADurb.Bin340
ATGGCCAGCACGCTGGCCTCCTCGAAGCGGCCGCCTTCGGGCAGCAGGCGGGCGTTCGGGGCCGGAATTTCCTTGCCGCCGATGCTCACCCGAGCCCCGTCTCCGGAGGGCAGGGGCTCGTTGCTGTAGCTGGCCGCGGCCTGCGCCAGGGTGCGTTTGGCGATGTCGCAGGCGGAGGTGAAGTCGATCTCCCGGGCGATCGGGCTGCCCTGGAAGGAGCAGGTCACCGGATCGGCCTTGACCACGATGCGGGCGGTGGCCTGGTCCGGGTTCGCCGCCTCAGTCAAGGCCTTGAACAGCGGGAAGTAGGTCAGGCAGGCCAGGGCCAGCCCGCCGAGGATGATCGGCTTGCGCCCGAATCGGTCCGACAGGCTGCCGAAGATCACGAAGAAGGGGGTGCCGATCAGCAGCGCCGCCGCCACCAGCAGGTTGGCGGTGTTGGCCTCCACCTTGAGGACGCTGGTCAGGAAGAACAAGGCATAGAACTGCCCGGTGTACCAGACCACCGCCTGACCGGCCACCAGGCCGAACAGGGCCAGCACGATGATGCGCAGGTTCTTCCACTCGCCGAAACATTCGGACAACGGTGCCTTGGACACCTTGCCCTCCATCTGCATCTTCAGGAAGGCCGGCGACTCGTGCATCGACAAGCGGATCCACACGCTCACCCCCAGCAGCACCGACGACAGCAGGAAGGGGATGCGCCAACCCCATTCGGCAAAGGTCTGTTCACCCATCAGGTTGCGTGTGCCCAGGATCACCATCAGGGACAGGAACAGGCCCAGCGTGGCGGTGGTCTGGATCCAGGCGGTGTAGGCACCCCGTTTGCCCTGGGGCGCGTGTTCAGCCACGTAGGTGGCTGCGCCGCCGTATTCCCCGCCCAGCGCCAGGCCCTGCAGGAGGCGCAGCACGATCAGGATGACCGGTGCGGCTACGCCGATGGCGTCGTAGTTGGGCAACAGCCCCACCACGAAGGTGGACACCCCCATGATCAGGATGGTCACCAGGAAGGTGTATTTGCGGCCGATCATGTCGCCCAGCCGTCCGAACACCAGGGCCCCGAAGGGCCG
>MWBB01000437.1 GCA_002068835.1 Acidobacteria bacterium ADurb.Bin340
GCCTCCGGCGCAAGATCCGGATGACCAACAAGGCCGGACGCCGGGGTTTCACCAAGGCCACCCCGCACGTCGGGTTCGCCATCGCCAAGCCCAAGCCGAAGTCGGCCCTGGGGGACAACCTCCAGAGCACCGTGGCCCCGGTCAGCCTCTACGTGAACAACGTGAGCGGGAATGATGCCAACGACGGCATGACCAAGGCCACCGCCAAGAAGACCATCCACGCGGCCATCGCCACCCTGCCGCCGGTGCTGCGCCACCCCGTGGCCATCATCCTGGTGGACACCGGCTACGCCTACACCATCAAGGATCTGCAGCGGGTGGACTTCGCCCAGGCACTGCTGGGGGATGGAGAGACCCGTTCCGCTCGCTACTACACGCTGGGCCATCTCGCTTTCGTGATGCAGGAGAGCGCCCGGATCACCATCGGGCGGGAAACCACCACGGGCGAGCGGATTGTCATCGACGCCACGAACTTCACCGGCTTCGGCGATGGCCCCACCTTCGCGTTCCTGGTGTCCGACAGCCGGGTGATCTTCCACGGCATCAGCTTCAAGGGCTTCACCACGGCGGCCACCAAGATCATCGACTCCGACGTGGAGTTCCTGGACTGCGAGCACACCGGCAACCTGCTGGGCTTCTCGGCGGAGCAGGGCTCCCTGGTCACCCTGAACGGGGGCGTGGTCGCCCTCAGCGGGGAGAACATCGGAGGCATCCTGGCCAGCTCCAGCCTGCGGGTCTCCAAGACGACGCTCAAGGTGCTCCCCGGTGGGACCCCCGGCGCCTTCTTCGTGGGCGAGCGCAGCTCCAACCTCAACTTCCAGGACCACAATGTCACCCTGGCCAACGACCTGGAGTCGGGGGTCACGGCTGGCCACGTCGTGGCACTGGCCCGGACCAGTTCCACCATCACCTGCGAGCCGACCTGGATCTCCAACGGGAAGTGCGTCCTCCAGACGAACTCCACGCTGGTCCGGTCGGTGGGCCTCAGCCCCTTCCGTGGGGGCCTGGACAAGGACGCCAGCTCCAACGACGCGCCCACCCTGTGAGGTGCAACCCAG
>MWBB01000438.1 GCA_002068835.1 Acidobacteria bacterium ADurb.Bin340
CCAGCCCCGGCCGCCACTGCCGCCGGTTTCCGAGGAAGCCTGGGAGACCTACCGTCTGGTGGAGGCAGAGGCCGCCTTCCAGAGGGCCCGGAAACACCGAGCCGCTGGACAGCTGGACGAGGCCCGCAACGCCCTGCGGGAAGCTCGCCGCTGGGCGGCTTCCGAACAGGAGGACCGCCGCTTCCAGTCGCGGCTGACAAGGGACGCCAAAGACAACCCATCGTTGGGGGAGGCCTTCCCCGAAGTGTGGCTGGACCCCACACCCGAACCTCCGCCCCCACCCCGCCACGAACCTCTGCGTCTGGTGCTCCGGGGACCGCAGAACGGAATGCAGGCCCTCGCCCTGCACCCGGCCCTTGCACCCTGGGGCCCCGAGGACCTCCAGTGGGTGCGGGAGCCCGGAGCCGAGCCCGGCTGGGCAATCTTCAAGGGGGACACCCTGCTGGCCTCCGGCGCCGAGCCTCCGGATCCCCGCCATCTGGCGATCCAATTGACGGCGGGCGGCCCCACCCGGCTCCAGCGCCTGGACGCGCTCCTGGCCCGCCAGCCGGACCACCTGGACGCCCGGCGGGAGCGGGCGCGCCTGCTGCTCGCCCGCATGCCCCACCCGGCCCTGGAGCCGGTGCTGGCGGAGGACGCCCGCCTGGGCCAGGTGGCCCTGGACTTCGGCCCCGAAGCCCCCTGGCAGCCTGATCCGGCCCTCTGGCAGACGGCGGCCCTGAAGGTGCTGCCCGAGCTGGAGCGCCTCCTGCGCACCTGGCCTTCGGACGCCGACCTGTGGCGCCGCTGGGTGGCCTGGTCCGCCTTCCACCCCCGCCGCCCCAGCCCCCTGGCTCTGGCCCAGGAACTGCCGCTGCCCCCCTGGGCTTCCGAAAACCAGTGGCGGGCCCGCCTGCCCAAGGAGGTCCACGGCGCCGTGGCCCAGGAGCTGCGCCAGCGAGGGCGCTACGAGGATCTCCGCGCCTGGTTCCAATCGGCGGTCGAAGGCCTGGACGCCCGGCCCCTGCGGAACGACCAGGGCCGCATCCGACCCTGGCTGCAGCGGGCCCGACGGGA
>MWBB01000439.1 GCA_002068835.1 Acidobacteria bacterium ADurb.Bin340
GGCGGCGTCCAGGCCCGGCAGGCGCCGCGCCGTGAGCCCGGCCTCCGCCAGCCGGTCCGCGGGATCCGGTGAGACCCGCAGGAAGTTGGCGGCGCTGGGCGCCACAGCGGCCACAGCCTCCAGGGCCCGGGCCAGCCGGTCCCGGCGTTCAACGATGGCCCGCACCTCCGACTGGAACGCCGTCGCGAAATCCAGCGCCACGTCCAGAGCCTCCAGGCTGGAAGCGCTGAGGCTATAGGGCAGCTGCAGGGCGGCAAGGCGCCCCACCAGGGCGGGATCGCCCAGCAGGTAGCCCAGACGCCAGCCGGCGCTGGCCAGGGCCTTGCTGAAGGTCCGCAGCACCAGGACATTCGGAAAGCGCTCCACGGCGCGGCGGTAGGTGCGGGGCGCGAACTCGGCGTAGGCCTCGTCCAGCACCACCAGGGGCGGGTCGGGCCGGGCCGCGGCCTCCTCCAGCAGGGGCTCCAGGTCTTCAGGAGCCACCCAGGCGCCGGTGGGATTGTTGGGCAGGGTCAGCCAGAGCTGGCGCACGCCCTCCGCCAGGGCTTCCCGCCAAGGCTCCAGCGGGAAGCCCGTGCCCACCCTTACGGGGCGCATCCGGGCCCCCACCCGACCAAGCAGCAGCGGATAGAGGCTGAAGCCGGGGTCCGGCACCGCCACCGCATCCCCGGGCCGCAGCCCCGCCAGGGCCACCAGATCCAGCAGCGCACCGCTGCTGGGCCCCAGCAGCACGCCGCCTTCGGGCGCGCCGAGCCGCAGCCGGAGCCGTTCCGTCAGTTCGGTCTGGCGCTCCGGATAGGTGCGGAAGGCGAGGTTCTCCAGGCGCGCCAGCAGGGCCCTCCGGGCCTCCAGGGGCCAATCCCGGGCGCACTCGTTCATGTGCAGGCGCACGGTGGGGGAACCCTCTCCAGCGGGCCGGGTGTAGGGCTTCAAGGTGGCGAGGTCGGGACGGAGGAGGTTCATGGCAATCCTGGGAAAAGCGAGGTCAGGCCTCGGGCATGAGGTCGTGGAGGCCGCGGTTTCGGCGGCCGTTCAGGCGTGATGGGCGCGGAGTCG
>MWBB01000440.1 GCA_002068835.1 Acidobacteria bacterium ADurb.Bin340
CCCTGTTGGAGTGTATTGGGTGCGGCGGTCCAGGGGCGTGCCGCAGTCCCAGGTGTCCCCGCGCTCGACCTTCCGCCTGCCGGTGGCCCTTACGACCAGGAACACCACCAGCATCCCGAAGCCCAGGAGGGCGCTCAGCCCCAACGGGTCCAGCCCGCCCTGGTGGAGGAAGTTGATGCTGGAGCCCTCGACCACCTTCAATCCTGAGGCGCCGACCAGCGGCGACACCGCCGCGGCGAGCTCCTCCAGCAGGGGGAAGGAGGCCACGCCCAGGAGGATGCACAGAAGGGCGAGGGGGAGCAGGGGGAACAGCTCGCTGCGCTCCAGGGGCCGCGGCCTCTCCGCCCCCGCCGAGCGGGGGCGGCCCAGGAAGGTGAGCCCGTACAGGCGCAGGTAGGCGGTCGCGGCGATGGCCGTGCATAGGGCCATGACCGCTATGGCCAGGGGCAACGCGATCCGGACGAGGGGGTCGGCGATCGGCTCCGCGTGCATCAGCGCCTTGAACATCGCCCACTCGCTGACGAAGCCGTTGAAGGGGGGGAGCGCGGCGACCGAGAGGGTGCCGATGAGGAAGACCGCGGAGAGGCCAGGGAGACCTCTCGCGAGGCCTCCGAGCCGCTCGAGGTCCCATTCCCCCGCCGCCCTGCGCACCGTGCCTGCGCCCATTAGCAGCAGCGCCTTGAACACCGTGTGGTTGATCAGGTGGAATAGGGCGGCCATGAGGGCGAAGGCCGCCGGTTCCGCTGCCCCATAGGCCCTGAAGAGCATGGCGGCGCCCATGGTCAAAAGGATGAGCCCCATGTTCTCCATGCTGGAGAAGGCCAGGACCCTCGCCCCGTCCCTTTGGACCAGCGCCTGCCAGGAGGCCCACAGGGCGGTCAGGGCGGCCAGCCCCATCACCGTCAGGGAAAGGGCGTACTGCCCCTCCACCCCGACGCAGGAGAAGGTGACCCGCACGAACACCAGCACGGCCACGTTGGAGGCGGCCGTGGCCAGCAGGGCGGTGACGGTGGACGAGGACCGGCTGTAG
>MWBB01000441.1 GCA_002068835.1 Acidobacteria bacterium ADurb.Bin340
CCGACGTTCTGCCGGCCCTCATCCCCCTGGTGCAGGGACGGGAGGGCGCCCAGACCTGGGGCCAGCCCTTGGGCATGGGGCAGATCCGCCTGGAGGAAGGCCTGAAGCACGACAGCGGTTGGATCGTGGAGTATCCGCCTGAAAGGAGGGCTCACCATGCCATTGCTTGAGGACCAAGCCCTCGGGCCTGCCATCGAGGTGGTGCTGGAGGCCCGCCGATGCCCATCCCTGGCCTGGTGGGCCCACCACAACCTGCTCGTGAGGGATGCCGAGCCCCTGCCTGAGCAGATCGGACTGCCACCCGGTTGGCAGGGGCCCCAGGCCCGGGCCTGGTTCGGGGTGATCCTCCAGGCCGACAGCCTGGGGGGGCTTTGGGGCCGTACCCACTGGCTTCTGAGTGTGGGCGGGCATCCCCACTTGATCCACCTCGGGCCGCCCACACCGACCTTGCGTCGTCGTGCAGCCCTGCTGGATGCGCTGCTCCGGGCCCGGGGCAATGCCGCCCCTGCCCATGGGCTGCAAGGTCGCCCGGCGGTTCCCGGCGACCCCTGGCCCCCTGTCCAGCCCTGGCAGATCCACCCTTTGAGTCTCCAGACGCTTCGGGAGGAGGTGGCCCAGTTGGAGCGCCAGCTGGACTCCCCGCTCCCTCCGAGCAGTCACTCCCGCCCGGTGGGGCGTTGCTGGGATTGCCCCGCCTGTGCTCGGTGTCGCGCCGCGGCCTGACACCCCCCTCATCACCCGCATGGAATCTGGGTTTTCGTTCGATATTCGCTTCCGCCAGGATCGAAGGGCGCCTTAAAACAGGGATGAAAACTGCGCCAGGCCCCGCCAGATCTGCGATGGCGAGGGGGGCTCTTTTCCTGCTTGCGAAAAACCTACCCAAATGCTGAGATGGCAGGCAGATCGATCCTTGAAAGCGGCGCCGGGCTCCACACGGCCCCACCCCTCAGCAACACCCACGCCTCCAGCACCTTGCTCCATCGGTACCGGGTAAGTTCCCTTTTTGAACTCCCGGCGCCGCACCCCGCGC
>MWBB01000442.1 GCA_002068835.1 Acidobacteria bacterium ADurb.Bin340
GGTGGCCGTGGGCCGTTTCACCGCCAAGAGCCTGAAGGCCTTCGAGGCGGCCTATCGGGGCGGTTCGGGCATCACCACCAACCTGGGCAGCATCCACGCTGCGATGCGCACCACGGAGGCCCGGGAGGCCAGTCGCGTGGCCTGCGGCCTGCAGATGGCCCAGGTGATCCAGAACCTCGTGGCCTTCGCGGAACCCGAGGTGAGCCCCCTGCGGGGCGCCTACCTCGCGGTGCTGGCCCTGGGATCCGAAGGCCGCATCAACGAGGCCCTGCGCGCGGCGGAGGCCACGCCGCCGGAATCCCGCAGCGCCCTGGAAGCCCTTCCACGCAGCGCCTGGCCCGGCTTCACCTTCACGGGCAGCGTGGAGGGCGGCGGCAAGGTGGTGGTGCTGGGGCACCACAAGGAGCGGCCCGATCTCTTCCTGGCCGCAGTCTTCCGCCAGGAGAGCGGCGGACTGGAACCCGACCGCCTGGACCTGCTCAGCTTCCAGTCCGCCTACCGCAACCTGAAGTGAGGACCCCATGCGCGCGCTGATCCTCGCCACCTTCACGCTGCTGCCCGCCGGGGCCCAGGAAACGGCCGGAGGCACCGCCCGCCTGGGTTCGCCCCTCCGGGTTCCCCAGGAGCAGGCCAACGGCTCCGTGCTGGATGTCCTCAACGGCGTTCCCGACACCATGGAGCCCCTCACCCACGAAGGCACGGGCAAAGGTTTGGAGATTGGGTTTGGAAAACTGAAGGACACCTACGACCAGAAAGCCAACCTCAGCAACACCGCAGCCAAGCGTGCCTCCGGGGTGTCCGGCACCGGCAAACGTGCCCAGGCCCGGGAATGGAAGGATGCCCAGGCGAAAAAGGCCGGATTCATCCAGAAGGCCGGCAAGGTTCTGGAAAAACTGGATCTGGTGGGAAAGATAGCCCAGGGTTTCGGCCGGGCCTGGGAAGGCGACTTCATCGGCGTGGGCGAACTGGCCGTGGACGAAGCCACCAAGAAGCTGATGGCTGCGGCGGGCGCCGCCGGGGG
>MWBB01000443.1 GCA_002068835.1 Acidobacteria bacterium ADurb.Bin340
GGACCTCATGCGGGACCTGGGCCTCTGGGACCGGAAGGACCTGACCCGGGAGGAGAAAGTCCTCCGAATAATCGAGCAGGCCCGCCTCCTCAACTCCCTGGCCGTCCAGCTTGAATGGACCCTCTCCGACAGCAAGCGGTTTGTAGTCCAGATCAGCCGTATGTGGGAGGTCAGCTATGAGATCGCGGGCCAGAAGCACCTGATCGCGGACGAGGGCCAGACCCTCCTGGCGGACCCCCTGGCCAACGTGACCCCGGACGAGGTGATCCTTCATGTCCGGCCCGGGCTCTGGGCCCGCTCCTTCCTCAACCGGGCCGGGCTGGCCGGGGGCTCCTCCCTCAACTGGTTTGGCTACCTGGCGGACACCGTTTTCAGGATCGACCCGTACCGGGAGCCGATCGCCTCCAAGCTGGCCGTCTACCTGACCCTGACCTGGGCCCCTCAGATCCCCCGCCGGAAGGTCTCGACCCTAGTAGATTATGCTTTCCCGGCAGCAGTCCGGGAGGCCGCCCAGCACGACCGGGACGCCCGCTACAACGTCAAGCAGTCCTTTGACAACGCCCTGTACGTCCTCAGCCAGGCCGGCTGGCGGATCACCTTCCCCGAGGCCTCTTATCCCGCCAACCTCGTCCCGGGCTGGGCCAGGCCGGACGGCAGCGGCCCCCAGGGCCACCTCCCCCGGGGCTACTGGCCCGCCTTCCTCCAGGCTGTCCTGGAGGTCCAGCCCCCCGGAGACATAGCCCAACGCATGGCCGCCAACCGGGGCCTCCCAGGGAAAGGAGGGGCCAAGAAGCCCCGGGCCAGGCTCCAGCCGTTGACCGGGGAGGAGGTCCGCCAGGGCCGGGTAGCCCTTGGCCTGAGCCAGCAGCAGCTTGGGGAGATCCTCGGGAAGAGCCAGACCTGGGTAGCCCTGATCGAGCGAGGAAAGCGGACTCCGGGCCAGGAGGATCTGGCCCGTTTACGGGCGGTTCTTGAGGAAAGCGGAGGCGAGCAGGCTTGAATTTCTCTGCCTCCC
>MWBB01000444.1 GCA_002068835.1 Acidobacteria bacterium ADurb.Bin340
TGCGATGGTGAACCCTCTCACGGGCCGGGTACACACCAAGCTGCACCAGGCGGCGGTGGCCAGCGGGCGCCTGGCCAGCAACGACCCCAACCTGCAGAACATCCCCGTCCGCACAGAGGACGGCCGGGCCATCCGGGGCGCCTTCGTGCCGGAACCCGGCTGGGTGCTGCTGGATGCGGACTACAGCCAGATCGAGCTGCGGGTGGTGGCTGCCCTGGCGCAGGATCCCGTGCTGCTGGGCGCCTTCGCCTCCGGCGAGGACATCCACCGCCGCACCGCCTCCGAAGTCATGGGCGTACCCATGGATCAGGTCACTCCGGAGCAGCGCAGCGCCGCCAAGGCCGTGAACTTCGGCCTGCTCTACGGCCAGGGTGCCTTCGCCCTGGCGGCGAGCCTCGGCATCACCCAGAAGGAGGCCAAGGCCTTCATCGAACGCTACTTCGAGCGCATGCCCGCCGTGGCCGCCTGGATCGAAGCCACCAAGGAGCAGGCCGTGAAGGAAGGCCTCGTGCGAACCCACTGGGGCCGCATACGGACCATCCCCGAACTGGAGAGCAGCAACGCCCAGTTCCGCAACGCGGGGCTGCGGGTGGCGGTGAACACCGTGGTGCAGGGCACCGCCGCCGACCTCATGCGCCGCGCCATGGTGCGCCTTCACCGGGCCCTGGAAGCGGAAGGCCTCCGGGCCCGGCTGCTGCTCCAGGTCCACGACGAACTCCTGGTGGAAGCCCCGCCCGAAGACGTGGAGACCGCTTCGGCCCTGCTGAAGGAGGCCATGGAAGGCGCCGATGATCTCGGCCCCCTGGACGTCAAGCTCGCTGCCGAAGTGCGTTCGGGCCAGAGCTGGCTGGAAGCCAAGTGAGAGCGCCTAGCAGAACTCGCGCGGGCCGCGCTGGGAGCGCCGGGCGAGCGTGGGAAGGAAGGCGCCGATGGCCGTAGTGGGGCCTACGGACGAGGCGGCTGACGCACCCAGGAGCAGGCGGCTATCGCGCAGCCCACCGGGCTGCGCTCCC
>MWBB01000445.1 GCA_002068835.1 Acidobacteria bacterium ADurb.Bin340
CCGGTGCAGGCGGTGCCTTTCCAGCGGGTCGTGCTCCTGGGCCTGGAGGCGGGCCTGGACGGTTCCTCGGACCATGTCGTTCTGGTGGCGGAACCGAGCCAGGGGGCCCACCTGCTGATCTTCCATGGCCGTGGCCTGGTGATCCAGCGCTCCTTCCCGCTGCCGGCGCTGGATGCGGATGCCTCGGAAACCCTCTTCATCGAGATCAGCCGCCTCCTGCAGTTCTACAAGCAGAAGCACCGCAAGGCCGCCTTCGAGGTGCTGCACGTGCTGGGGCTGGCGGAGCTGGATCCCGCCTTGGCCCAGCGGCTCCAGACGGGGCTCCGACTCGGGGTGCGGATCGCGTCACCGGAGGTCTGGGGCCTCCTGCAGCAGGGGCTGCTGCGGGAGGGGGCGCGGCGGGACGGGTTGAACCTGCTGCCGAAGGAGATCCTGGACGCCGCCCGGCGCAGGGTCTTCCGGATGGCGGTATGGGGTGCCGCGGGCCTCATGCTGCTGCTGCTCACCCTGGCCGGGGGGTTCATGGTCCTGCAGGAGCGGGTGTTCCGGGAACAGGCCAACCAGGCGGAAGCCCTGCTGGCGCAGCGGGAGGAGGCGCAGGCCCGGGAGGACGAGGCGATCCGCATCCGCCTGCCCTTCCTGCGGACCCGTGCCGCGGAGGTTCGGCAGAAGGAGGCCATCGAGCGCCTCGGGCGGTTGGGCCAGGTCCTCTTCGAAACGCCCGCGGGCCTCCAGCTCGACCGGGTGGAGGTGATGGAGGTGGCCGGGGGCGGCGGAACCCGCTTCACGGTGAAGGGGGTGGCGCTTTCGGAGGGGCCCTTCTCGGTGGGACCCCTGGCGACCTACCTCCGGCGGGTGGAGGCCTGTCCCGGGGTCGTCCTCCAGCCCCTTCAGGAAGTCCAGGTTTCCGATCGGGTGGATGAGGCGACCGGCAATCTCGCCCAGCGGGCCGTGACACGCTTCACCCTGGAGGGCCGCCTGCCATGACCCGTCCCCGTGTCTCCGACTGGA
>MWBB01000446.1 GCA_002068835.1 Acidobacteria bacterium ADurb.Bin340
GTGTTCCACCACCTGGTCGGGGATGCGGCTCCTGGGGATGGCGGCGGCGATCTTGCCCCCCAGCCGCTCCCGGTATTCGTAAACCACCGGTGCATGCCCCTGCATCCATAACTGCCAGGCAGCGGACAGCCCTGCTGGACCGCCGCCGATGACCGCCACGGTTTTTCCCGAGGCCGGGGCGGGTGCGGGCGGCTGCGCCTCCAGCGAGGCCCGGCCCAGGGCCGCCACATCCAGGGGGGGCAATTGGACGTTCCGTCGGGTGCAGCCCTGCATGCAGAGATTGGGACAGAGATAGCCGCAGACCGTGGCGGGGAAGGGGGTGTAGCGTAGGGCCAGGTCCACGGCCGCCTCTGTTTTTCCTTGCCGGATCAGGCTCCAGCGCTTCTGGACGGGGATGCCCGTGGGACAGGAGGCTTGGCAGGGGGGGAGATGCCTTTCGTTCTCCCAGAATGGCACGAAGCGGCGCAACTCGCCGGTGGGAACCACCGCGACGGCGGACCGGGGAAGGTCCGTCAAATCGCCGATGAGCCCCCCCGCTCCCAGTTCCCGGTCCCAAACCTCCTGACGGAACCGGCCCATGCTCCGAGTGGTCCGGGCGGCCTTTTCGTAGGGCGCCCGGGCGGTGAGAAGCTGCCAGGAGGACCGCTCGGCGGTGAGGACGGCGTAGAGTTCCGTCCTGCCTGTGGCGGTGAGGAACGCTGCCATGTTGTCCTTCAGCCATTGCCATTCCTCGTCGCCCAGCGGGGACAGCTTGGCGTCCTCTTCGCTGTAGCCCTGATGGGGGCCCCGGAAGAAGATCCGGCCGCTCACCATCCCCACGCAGGGGCGGTAGCCCATGACGTTTTCCTGACGGGGCGTGTCGTAGCCGCAGATCACCGCCACCCCGCCGGCCATGAATTCGGCGAAGGAATCGCCCACGCTGCCCAGGACCCAGAGTTCCGGGGGGGCGAAGCGGGGGTTGTGCTTGGTCATGGTCATGCCCCGGGCCCCGATGTCTCCGGCGAT
>MWBB01000447.1 GCA_002068835.1 Acidobacteria bacterium ADurb.Bin340
CACGGTGTAACTGCCCGTGCCATCGAAGATCCTGCCGCTCATCCAGACCCCCAGGGCACCGCCGATCCCTCCGGCGAGGGACAGGGCGCCCATGATCTTGCCAAAATCGGGACCCAGGAACAGGTCGGCCAGGCGGGCGGGAAAGATGGGGGCGATGGCGCCGTACCCCAGGCCGAAGAGGATGGCATAGGCGTACAGGAGGATGTCTCTGTGGGGCTCGAGCCAAAGAAGGGAGACGACGCCCAGGAAGGCGCAGCCCAGCCCCAGGGCAAAGGCCCGTTCCCTGCCGATCCGGTCGGAGAGGTACCCGAAGAGAATCTTTCCCACCGAACCCATAATGCCCGCAAGACCGAAGAAGAAGGCCCCCTGGGCCGCGGTGAAGCCCCGGTCCACCACGCTGGCCACCTGGTGGATCAGGGTGCCCTGGATGGCCATGGGGGTGAAGAAGAAGCTCCCGGCCAACAGCCAGAAGGGCCGCGTACGGACGGCCTCTTCCAAGGTGCCGGCCACGGGCTTGGGGAGAGGGGACTTGACCCCGCCGGTTGTCTCCTGCCGCGCCGCCGCTGCGGCGTTGCTTTGAATCCCGTCGGGCTCCTCCCCCATGGACTGGGGGTCCCGTCGCTGGAGGAGCAGGTTCATGGGGATCAGGACGACAAGGATGAGGAGGGCCAGGGCCCAATAGGCCGAACGCCAGCCGTGGCCGGAGATGACGAGCTGGGTCGCCGGTACGAAGACCTGCATCCCCAGACCGACGCCGGCCATGGCGATGCCGATGGCCAGCCCTCTTTTACGCTGGAACCATTTGGGCAGGACCATGCTGTGGGCGATGAACCCGATGGCGCAGACGCCGATCGGTGTAAAGATCCCGTACCACAGATAGAATTGCCACAGGGCGGTCATGCGGCTCGTGGCCAGAAGGCCCAGGGCGACAACACAGGCCGCGGCCGGGAAGACGACCCGGGGTCCCAGGCGATCCAGGAGGGCCCCGATCAAGACAGCGGCCA
>MWBB01000448.1 GCA_002068835.1 Acidobacteria bacterium ADurb.Bin340
GCCGTGGGGAGGGGGGTGGTGACGTAGTCGGTGGCCATGAAGAAGGCTCCGAAGACCACACCGCCGGAGAGGAGGCCGAAGAGAGGATCCATCCCCAGAAGGGCGGAGAGGCCCGCCGTGGAGGCAAGAAGGGACAGGGGCACGGAAAGGCCGATGGTCCCGGTGATGACCAGATAGGCCGCCCCCACGAGGATCAGCAGGATGGAACTCTCGCCGATGCAGCCCGCCCGGTTCCCCAGAAAGAGACCCAGGTAGACCTGCGACGGGGAGGAGAGTCCCATGCCGGCGGCCACATCCGCCATGGTTCCCCCCAGCTTGATGATGTTCAGCGGCGTCGCGGTGGTGGCGGCGTCCGTCAGGGCCTCGAAGGGCCGGTGCCAGGTGGTGATGGCGGCGGGAAAGCTCATCAGCAGAATGGCCCGCCCGATGAGGGCGGGGTTGAAGGGGTTGTGCCCCAGGCCGCCGAAGAACTCCTTGGCCACCACGATGGAGGCCAGGGCGCCCAGGACCACCATCCACGGAGGGGTGGAGGGAGGAAGAACAAGGGCCAGAAGGAGCCCGGTGACCACCGCGGAGAGGTCCCGGTAATTGTCCCTGGCGCCGGTGAGGCGCCGGAACAGCAGTTCCAGGATCACGCAGGAGGCCACCGAGGTCAGGATCAGGACCGCCGCGGGGACCCCGAAGAGGTAGACGCCGTAGGCCGCCGCGGGCAGGAGGGCCAGGATGACGTTCAGCATGAGCCGCCGCACATCGATGTTTTCGAAAACATGGGGGCTCGAGGAAAGCAGGTAGCTTTTGGCCATGTTATTTTCCTTCCTTCTTGGCCTGGTCGGCCTTGATGGCCCGAAGGCCGATCTTCCCTACCCGGAACCGCTGCACCAGCCGGACCCGGGCGGGGCAGACATAGGAGCAGGCACCGCACTCGATGCAGTCCAGAAGACCCAGGGCGTCGGCCTTGGCGTAATCGTCCGCCAGCAGGGCCTCGTTCATCAGGGCCGGCGG